>NZ_JBEZIR010000034.1:0-73834 GCF_040651175.1 Kitasatospora sp. NPDC048540 | reverse complement strand
GCAGCACGTGGACGAAGGTGCCGGGGCGGTCGAAGGCGGGGGGCAGGGACTGTTCGGCGAGGACCACGGTGCGGCCGTCGGCGGCCAGGCCGAGCTGGTCAGCCCGATCCGCTTGCGCGGCACGTCGACCGAGGTGACCCGGACGCGGACGATGTCCCCGGGCTTGACCACCTCTCTCGGGTCCTTGACGAAGTTCTTCGACAGGGCCGAGACGTGCACCAGGCCGTCCTGGTGGACTCCGATGTCGACGAAGGCGCCGAACGCGGCGACGTTGGTGACCACGCCCTCCAGCACCATGCCGGTCTCCAGGTCGCCGATCTTGTCGACGCCCTCCTTGAAGGTGGCGGTCCGGAAGGCCGGCCGCGGGTCGCGCCCGGGCTTGTCGAGCTCGCCGAGGATGTCGGTGACGGTCGGCACGCCGAAGGTGTCGTCGGCGAAGTCGGCCGGGCGCAGCGCCCGCAGGGCGGCGCCGTTGCCGATCAGGGCGCGCAGGTCGCCGCCGGTGGCGGTGAGGATCCGGCGGACCACCGGGTACGCCTCGGGGTGGACGGCGGAGGCGTCCAGCGGGTCGTCGCCGTCGGGGATCCGCAGGAAGCCGGCGCACTGCTCGAAGGCCTTCGGGCCGAGCCGGGCGACGTCCTTGAGCGCCTTGCGGGTGCGGAACGGCCCGTTGGCGTCGCGGTGCGCGACGATGTTGTCGGCGAGCGTGCCGGTGATGCCGGAGACCCGGGTCAGCAGCGGCGCGGAGGCGGTGTTGACGTCCACGCCGACGGCGTTGACGCAGTCCTCGACCACGGCGTCCAGCGAGCGCGAGAGCTTCAGTTCGCTGAGGTCGTGCTGGTACTGGCCGACGCCGATCGACTTGGGGTCGATCTTCACCAGTTCGGCCAGCGGGTCCTGGAGGCGGCGGGCGATGGAGACCGCGCCGCGGATGGACACGTCCAGGCCCGGGAGCTCCTGGGAGGCGAAGGCGGAGGCCGAGTACACGGACGCGCCCGCCTCGGAGACCATCACCTTGGTGAGCTTCAGCTCGGGGTGGCGCTTGATCAGGTCCTCGGCGAGCTTGTCGGTCTCGCGGGAGGCGGTGCCGTTGCCGATCGCGACCAGGTCGACCGCGTGCTTCTTCGCCAGCGCGGCCAGGGTCGCGATCGAGGCGTCCCACTTGTTGGCCGGCTGGTGCGGGTAGATCGTCTCGTACGCGACCACCTTGCCGGTGGCGTCGACGATCGCGACCTTGACTCCGGTGCGGAAGCCCGGGTCCAGGCCCATGGTGGCGCGGGTGCCGGCCGGGGCGGCGAGCAGCAGGTCGCGCAGGTTGGCGGCGAACACCCGGACCGCCTCGTCCTCGGCCTCCTGGCGCAGCCGGGTACGCAGGTCGATGCCGAGCCGGACCAGGATCCGGGTGCGCCAGGCCCAGCGCACCGTGTCGGTCAGCCACTTGTCGGCCGGGCGGCCGCGGTCGGCGACGCCGAAGCGGGCGGCGATCCGCTGCTCGTAGTCGCTCTCGCCGGGCAGGTCGCCGTCCTGGGCGTCGAACGGCGACAGTTCGAGGTCGAGGACCTCCTCCTTCTCGCCGCGCAGCATCGCGAGGATGCGGTGCGAGGGGAGCCGGGTGTAGGGCTCGGCGAAGTCGAAGTAGTCGGCGAACTTGGCGCCGTCCTGCTCCTTGCCCTCGCGGACGGTGGCGACCAGCCGGCCGCGGCTCCACATCCGCTCGCGCAGCGAGCCGACCAGGTCAGCGTCCTCGCCGAAGCGCTCGACCAGGATGGACCGGGCGCCGTCGAGCGCGGCGGCGGCGTCGGCCACCGACTCGTTCAGGTACCCGGCGGCGAGCGCCTGCGGGTCCTGGGCGGGGTCGGCCAGCAGGGTGTCGGCGAGCGGTTCGAGGCCGGCCTCGCGGGCGATCTGTGCCTTGGTGCGCCGCTTGGGCTTGAACGGGAGGTAGATGTCCTCCAGCCGGGCCTTGGAGTCGGCGGCCAGGATCTGCGCGCGCAGGGGGTCGTCGAGCTTGCCCTGGGCCTCGATGGAGTCGAGGACGGCGGTGCGGCGCTCCTCCAGCTCGCGCAGGTAGCGCAGCCGCTCCTCGAGGGTGCGCAGCTGGGCGTCGTCCAGTGCCCCGGTCGCCTCCTTGCGGTAGCGGGCGATGAAGGGGACGGTGGAGCCGCCGTCGAGCAGGTCGACGGCCGCCTTCACCTGCCCCTCGCGGACGCCCAGCTCTTCGGCGATCTTGCGTTCGACTGGCATGGTCACGAAGCCGGTCACCTTCTCCTGAGTTCCCTACGCGGGTCGGCGCCGTGTACTGCGGCGCTCCGTCCGTCCGTCCGTGCGTTCCGTTCCGCCCTGCATTCTGGCAGGTGCCCGCCCTGATCCGGGCCCGGACCGGCCCGGCCGCCGGGTGTGGCGCCAGGGGCGGCGGTGGACCCCCGGGAAAATTCCGGTCACTTCGGTGCGACCGGACCGGCCGCAGATTCGTGTAGGTGTGCGAAGGCCCGTGAAGATGCGGGACCGCACGGCAGCGTGCGGCGGGACACCAGAGGATCAGCAGTGACAGAGGACTTCCGCGCCACCTTGAACGACGAGCTGGCCGAGCACATCGCTCCGCCGCTGGGCGACCTGGTGGCGGTCGCGGCCCGGCGGGGCCGCCGGGTGCGCCGGATGCGGGCCGTGGGGGCGGTGGCGGGGTCGGCGGTGGTGCTGGCCACCGCGGGCGTGTTCGTGCTCGGTCCGTACGGGGCCGGGCCGCGGCAGGCGGCACCGGTGGTGTCGGCGGCCGGGCAGGCGCCGTCCCTGCCGGGCCCGGTCGCGACGCCGGAGGTGGTCACCGGGTCGGCCACGCCCCGGCCGACAGCTCCGGGGTCGCCCACGCCCGGGTCGGCCCCCGCGCCCACCGTCACCCCCGCCGGGGACCGGGTGAACACCACCAGCGCCACGCTGCTGTCCGCCGTGCTCGGCGCGCTGCCGCCCGGGAGGACCGACCACTACGCGGCCACCAAGGACGGCCACGGCGTCCAGACCTACCTGGACGCCGGGCACGGCGTCGGGATGGTCCGGGTCTTCGTCGGTGTCGGGAAGGTGCCGACGGCCGGATGCCTGACGCCGCTCCCCAAGGGCGAGGACGCGGCGACCTGCTGGACCGACCGGCGCGGGCAGCCGGTCTGGGTGTCCACCGCGGACAGGGACAACTGCGTCGAGCAGATCGCGGTGCAGGTCGGCCATCCGGACGGCTCGGTGGTCCAGGTGAGCCTGGGCAGCTGCCTGGCCTGGAACGGCACCGCCAACCCGCGGGGGATCATGCCGCTGACCGTGTTCCAGGCCGTCGAACTGGCCGGTGACCCCTCCATCTCCGCCTGGACGGACAGCGCCCTCCTGAAGCTCGCCTCCGAGCGCTTCCCGGACCTGCCCGTCCTCGGCTGACCCACCACCCTCGGCCGCCCGCGCCCGGCGCGGCGACGGCCCCACCTCTCAGGAACAGCACAGATCGGGGGAGAACCGGTGCGTGATGACGCCGAGTTCACCGCATTCGCCGAAGCAGCCGCCGTCCGCCTGCGTCAGATCGCCTATCTGATGTGCCGGGACTGGCACCTGGCCCAGGACCTCACCCAGACCACGCTCACCAAGCTGTACGTGGCCTGGCACCGGGTCAACCACAAGGACGGCGACCCGTTCCTGTACGCCCGCAGGATCCTGCTCAACTCACTACTCGACCACCGGCGGCGGCGCAGCAGCACCGAACTGGCCGCCGACCGGCTGCCGGACCTGCCGCGGACCGCCGACCCGACGGACGTGCGGCTCACCCTGCTCGGCGCGCTGGCCCTGCTGCCGCGCCGCAGCCGGGCGATCGTGATCCTGCGCTACTGGGAGGACCACAGTGTCGCCGTGACCGCCGAGATCCTCGGTGTCAACGAGTCGGTGGTGAAGTCGCAGAGCATGCGCGCGCTCGCGACGCTGCGTGAACACCTTGGCGAGGACCGGGAGTTGTTCTTCTCCTGAGCCGGTGGCGGCGGGGCTACCAGATCGGCCGCAGCCGCCCGGAGGGGGCCAGCTTCAGCAGGTCGTCGCGCAGCGCCCGCAGCCGCTGTTCGCCGAGCGCCTCGGCCCACGGGCGGACGGCCTCGGCCGAGGCCTCCTCGGCCGCCCGGGTGCAGGCCCAGCCGCGTTCGGTGAGCACGACGAGCCGGGCCCGGGCGTCGTCGGGGTGCGGCCTGCGTTCGACGTAGCCCTTGCGGACCAGCTCCTCGACCATCTGGCTGGCGGCCTGCTTGGTCACCCCCAGGTGCTCGGCCAGCTCACCGACGCCGGCGCCGTCGGGGGCGAGCCGGACGAAGGCGAAGCCGTGCGCGGGGCGGAGGTCCTCGAAGCCCTGCGCCCTGACCCGTTCGTCGATGCCGCGTACCAGGTCGGCGGCGAGGCCGAGGAGCAGCGGGGGAAGGCTGAGGGCAACGGTCCGGTCCATGGGTGAAGTCTGCCAGCAGCCTTGACAGGATCGTCAAGGAGCTTGACCATATAGACAAGCTACTTGACCATATCGATCCAGGAGTCCACCGTGCCCGTCATCCGGTCCACCGAACCCATCACCCACGAGCTGCACGGCGCGCGCTTCCACTCGTACGCCACCGGGGCCACCGGCAGCACCGAACTGCGCTCCTGGCGCCTGGAGTTGCCCGCCGGGGTGGAAGGCGTGGAGCACACCGTCTCCCGGGAGGAGGTCTTCCTGGTGCTCAGCGGCGCCCCCAGGCTCTCGCTCGACGGCGAGGCCGCCGTCCTCGCGGCGGGCGACGTCGCCGTCGCCCCGGCCGGCAGCCGGCTGCGGATCGCCACCGGCGACACCCCGGCCACCGTCTGGGTGACCACCTCCGCCGGCCTCACCGCCACCCTCCCGGACGGCACCGTGATCAGCCCCCCGTGGGCCGCCTGACCCCGGCCGCACCGGACGCGGCCGGGGCCGCGCGGACCGCCCTAGCGGCCCCGGTACGGGAGGAGTTCCGCGCGCTTGGGCGGACGGCCGTCACCGGAGGAGCGGCCGGTCAGCCGGCGACCGATCCACGGGCCGAGGTGCAGCCGCAGCCAGTGCAGGTCGGCGCGCAGCTTCTCCACCCGCCCGCGCGGGGCGGCCGGCGGCAGCGGGGCCCTCCAGTCGTGGTCCGCGGGCCGGCCGAGCGCCTCCAGTACGGCGGTGGCCACCCGGCGGTGGCCCTCCGGCGAGAGGTGCAGCCGGTCCTCGTCCCACAGCCGGCGGTCGTCGAAGCAGGGCGCCGAGAACAGGTCGACCACGGCCACCCGGCCCGGGTGCTGCGCCGCGAGCTGCTCGACGAAGGCCTTCATCCGCAGGATCGCGGGCAGCAGCCGCGCACCGCCGGCCAGCCGGCGGGCCGGATCGGTGCTGGTGAACATCACCACCGTGGCGCCGCCGGCCAGCAGCGCCTCGGCGGCCCGGCCGAGTTGCCGCTCGACCTCGGCGATGTCGCAGCCGGGCCGCAGCACATCGTTCAACCCGCCTGCCAGGGTGACCAGTTCGGCCCCCATTTCGGCGGCTGGGCCGATCTGGTCGGCGCAGATCTGACCGATCAGCTTGCCCCGGACGGCCAGGTTGGCGTACCGGAACTCCTGGTCGGGCCGTTCGGCGGCGAGCGCGTCGGCGACCCGGTCGGCCCAGCCCCGGAAGTGTCCGTCGGGGAGCAGTTCGTCGCACATGCCCTCGGTGAAGGAGTCCCCGACGGCGACGTAGCTGCGGTACACGGTGGCGGTGATGTTCTCCATGGCCCGTCGATCGTACGCGCACCCGGCCGGCGCCCGGCGGCCGGGCTACCCCGCGGTAGCGGCGGGGTACAGGCGGGCACCGCCGCCCTCGGCCGCCGAGATCAGCGCCCCGGCCAGCGCGGCCGGGTCCTGGAGCATCGGGTAGTGGCCGGTGGGCAGCTCGAAGAAGCTGGTGTCCGGCTCGGCGAGTTTGGCGAACCGCGGCTCGCCACCGGCGTGCAGCATCCTGGCCACCTCCAGGCTGAGGCCGTTGGCCAGGCAGAACACCCCGGTGGTGGGGACCTTGCGCCAGGCGCCGGTCAGCTCGACCGGCTGCCGGAAGGTCTCGACCGGGTGGGGGGTCGCCAGCTCGAAGTAGCGTTCGGCGGCCGCCTCGGGCAGCCCGGCGAGCGAACCCCAGCCCGGCCGCAGCAGGGCCCCCCGGTCCCCCGTCGGGAGCACGCCACCCGGCGGGACGTTCCGGATCCGGTCCCGGTGCCCCTCGTCCGGGAAGGTGTCGGCGAGCGACTCGCCGTCCTCGGGGATGCCGGTGTCGACGAAGACCAGCCGCGCCACCTGCCCGGGCGCCCGGTCGACGGCCCCGATCGCCGGGAAGATCCCGTAGCTGTGCGCCACCAGCACCGCCTGCGGCCCGGCGGCCGCCAGTGCCGCACCGACCGCCGCGGTGTGCCCGGCCAGGTCCGCCCCGGCCGTCTCGGCGGCCCGCTCGGCCAGCCCCGGCAGGGTCAGCGGCACCGCCCGGTGCCCCCGGGCCGCCAGCTCGGCGGCGGTCTCCTCCCACACCCACGCCCCCGAGAACGCCCCCGGCACCAGTACGAACGTCGTCATCCTCGGACCACCTCTCACTCGGCACGCCGCAACCGGCGTGGCCCGACCGTAGGACCTCCCGCAGGGGGAGATTCCACCGCGCGGGCCCGGCCGTGAGCCCGACGTCGAACCCCCGTTGCGCGCCTGAGGTGCCCCGGCCGGGGGCCGGCGGAGCGCCGCAGGAAAGGCTGGGGTCCCGGGCCGGCCCCGAGCGAGTCCGTGCACGCCCGAATCACCCGGGCACGGCCCGGTGGGAGGCGATCCCGGCGCACGCCCGGCCCGGCATCCCGACGCCGCGGGCTCGTCCGACGCGACTCCACGAGCGCGCCCTAGACTGGCCGCGGGGGCGTGCGGAGGGGCGTGCGGAAATGGGCGACGGGACCGGGCGGACGTACGGGATCGGTGAGCTGGCCGAGGCGGCCGGGGTCACCGTCAAGACGGTGCGCTTCTACTCCGACTCCGGGCTGCTGCCCGAGAGCGGCCGCAGCCCCGGCGGACACCGCCGCTACGGCGAGGCCGCCCTCGACCGGCTGCACACCGTCCGGCGGCTGCGCGCGCTGGGGATGGGACTGCCCGCGGTCGCGGAGGTACTCGGCGGACAGGTCGGTCCGGGCGAGGCGCTGGCCCGGGAACAGGCGGAGGTCGAACGCCGGCTGACCGACCTGCGCTGGCGCCGGGCCGCGCTGGCGGCCGTCGCCGAGCAGCCCGGCGCGCTCGCCCTGGTCGGTGACGCCCTGCGGACACCGCCCGCCACCGACGCCCTGGCCGCCTTCTGGCGCCGGGTGCTGCCGCTGCGGCTGCCCGCCCGGCTGGTGGCCGGCATCATCGACGCCGCCGTCCCCGACCTGCCGGGCGCGCCCACCCCCGAGCAGGCGCTGGCCTACGCCCGGCTGCACGCGCTGGCCACCGACCGCGCCGCCGCGGCCGCCGTCCGGTCGGCCGGCGCCGGCACCTGCGGCCCCCGGGCCCGGCTGTACTACGAAGGACTGGGCGAGGCGTACGCACTGGCGGGCCGGCGGGCCCCCGACGCGCTGGACTGCTTCGTCGCCGCGCACGCCGGCGCGGAGGGGGTCACCGACTCCCCCGGCTACCGCCGGGTGCTGGCCGGCCGGCTGACCGGGCCCGACCCGCACATGGGCGAGTACTGGAGCAACGCGGCGGTGCTGAGCAGCGATCCCGCGCCCGACATGGGGGCGCTGCACGCCCGGCTGGTCGGCGAACTGGCCGACGCGGTGCGGGCCTCGGCGGCTCAGGCCGGTCCGGCCGCCTGAAGCTGCGCCGGGCCCGTCCGCGCCCCGCCCGTACCGCCGCGCTCCGCGGCCGTGAACCAGTGCTCGCGGACCGCGTCCGTCGGCCGGGGCTCGCCGAGCTCCGGCAGGCCCCAGTCGGCCAGCGCCTCGACGACCTGACGCAGCGCCAGGCCGCGCTCGGTGAGCTGGTAGACCGTCGCGTTGGCGGGCCGCTCCAGCTTGCGCCGCACCGCCAGGCCCTCGCCCTCCAGCTGCTTGAGGCGGGCGGCCAGGATGTCGGTGGACACGCCCGGCAGGTCGGCGTGCAGGTCGGTGTAGCGGCGCGGGCCGCCGAGCAGCTCGCGGACGATCAGGAGGCTCCAGCGCTCGCCCACCGCATCCAGGGCGCGGGCGACGGCGCAGTACTGGTCGTAGCTTCGGCGTGACATGTGGATCAGCATAGCCAATAGGTTGGACTTTCCAAGTGCTTACTTGGTAGAACAAAGCATCCGCCGGTGTGGCGCGGTGACGGTTCGGGAGGCCGCTGATGGAGTTTCGCCAGTCCAGCAAGCTGAAGGACGTGTGCTACGAGATCCGTGGCCCGGTCGTCGACCACGCCAACGCACTGGAGGAGGCCGGGCACACGGTGCTGCGGCTGAACACCGGCAACCCGGCGCCGTTCGGCTTCGAGGCGCCGGAGGAGATCCTCCAGGACATCATCCGCAACCTGCCGAACGCCCACGGCTACAGCGACTCGCGCGGCATCCTGCCGGCCCGCCGCGCCGTGGTGCAGTACTACCAGCAGCGCGGCGTCACCGGGGTGACCGTCGACGACGTGTACCTGGGCAACGGCGCCTCCGAGCTGATCCAGATGGCGGTCCAGGCGCTGGTCGACGACGGCGACGAAGTCCTCGTCCCCGCACCGGACTTCCCGCTGTGGACCGCGGTGGTCCGGCTGGCCGGCGGCAAGGCCGTGCACTACCTGTGCGACGAGGAGGCCGAGTGGTACCCGGACCTCGACGACATCGCCGCGAAGATCAACCACCGCACCAAGGCCATCGTCGTCATCAACCCCAACAACCCGACCGGCGCGGTCTACCCGAAGGAACTGCTGGAGGGCATCCTCGAGCTCGCCCGCCGGCACGACCTGATGGTGCTGGCCGACGAGATCTACGACAAGATCCTCTACGACGGCGTCGAGCACCACTGCCTGGCCGCGCTCGCCGACGACGTCGTCACCCTGACCTTCAACGGCCTGTCCAAGGCGTACCGGGTGGCCGGCTTCCGCAGCGGCTGGCTGGTGGTGTCCGGTCCCAAGCAGCACGCCCGGGACTACCTGGAGGGCCTCACCATGCTGGCCGGGATGCGGCTGTGCCCCAACGTGCCCGCCCAGTACGCCGTCCAGGCCGCGCTCGGCGGCCACCAGTCCATCCACGACCTCACGCTGCCGAACGGCCGGCTCACCGAGCAGCGCGACGTCACCTGGCGCGCCCTCAACGAGCTCCCCGGCGTCAGCTGCGTCAAGCCCAAGGGCGCCCTGTACGCCTTCGCCAAGCTGGACCCGGCGGTGCACAAGATCGTCGACGACGAGCGGTTCGTGCTGGACCTGCTGCTCCGCGAGAAGATCCACATCGTCCAGGGCACCGGCTTCAACTGGCCCCGCCCCGACCACTTCCGCTTCGTCACCCTGCCCCGCGCGGACGACCTGGAGACCGCCATCAGCCGGATCGGCCGCTTCCTGGCCACCTACCGGCAGTAGCCGGCCCCCGGCCCGGGCCGGGGGGGGCGGCGCTCAGCGGCGCTGCCACAGGGCGGGGACGTTCGGCGGCTCCCAGCCGGCCATCGCGGTGTGCCCCTGCAGGCAGCGATAGGACACGCCGCCGTAGGTGACCGGGTCGCCCGCACGGTACGCGGAGCCCGCCTGCCAGCCGCCGCCGGGCGCGCCGGTCGGCGAGGGGGTGGGCGACGGCGAGGGCGGCCGGGCGACGTCGAGCACGAAGTCGAAGCTGCCCTCCTCGGCCGGGCCGGCCTGGCGGACGTTCATCAGCAGCGCCGCGTCGAAGATGGTGTCGGTGCTGTTGCGCGGCTCGCCCGGGAAGTACAGCTGGGTGGTGAGCACCCGGCCCCCGGGCGCCTGCGCCTTGACGTGCAGGTGCCGGGTGCGGCCCGGATAGAGGCCGGGTACGACGGTGGTGAGGGTGAACGCCCCGCGGGCGTCGGTGAACTGGTGGCCGCGGAAGGTGAATCCGGTGTTGTCGTAGGCGCCGTCGGTGTCCGCCTGCCAGAAGTCCAGCAGCGCGCCGGGGACCGGCCGGCAGGCCCGTCCGAAGACGTAGCCGGTGACGGTGAGCCGGGTGCCGGGGGTGGTCGCGGTCACCAGCGAGGTGCGCAGCGGGGAGCCGGGCTTGAAGTACGGGCCCTCGGTCTGCTCGACGGTGGGGTGGTCGCCGTCGTCGCAGGCGGGGGTGAGCGCGGGCGGGGTGGCGCCGGTGTCCCTGGCGAGGGCGACGCCGCCGCCGGCCAGTAGCGGGGTGGCGCCGGCCAGCACCGCCGCCTTGAGGAGCGTCTTGCGGCTCAACTGCTGCTGCCGCAGAGGGTCGTGGGGGTTCGACGGGTTCACGGTCGACTCTCCTTCGGTCGGGCCGGGGCCGCCCTGCCAGGGTCATGACACGTGGGTCGGCATGGTGGGGGCCCCGGCAGGGCGGTGTGGTGGGGGATCGGCTACGAAGGTACGGGCCCGGCCGGGCAGCCGTCGATGGACCTGGCCCCGGGATCGTGGTGATTTCCTCCGGCCCTGGCCCGGAACTCCCCCGGGGTCAGACCCACTTCGCGCCGGAAGAACCGGCAGAAGTAGGACGGGTCGGGGAAGCCCGCTCCGGCGGCCACCTCGCGGACCGTCAGCTCGGTGGCCACCAGCAGCCGCTTGGCCTCCAGGATCTGCTGCCGGCGGATCAGCAGCGCCGGGGTGCGTCCGGTGGCCTCCTTGACCAGCTCGTGCAGCCGGCCGGTGGAGACGCCGAGTTCACGGGCGAAGGAGCCGACCGTGCGGTCGGCGCGGTCCGGGTCGGCGATCAACCGGCCGAACCGGTCGGCGAGTTCCGCGGCCCGGGGTGCCACCGGCCGGCCGGACGGCGCCGGGGCGGACGCCCGCAGCGCCCGGACCAGCAGCACGTGCAGGTACGCCTGGAGCACCCCGGGGAAGCCCGGCTCGCCGGCCTGGTGCTCGCGCAGCATCTCGCCGAACAGGCCGGTGATCGCGCGGTCCTGGGCCCGGTCCGGGCGCAGCCAGGGCCGGCCGGCCAGTACCCGCAGCAGGCCGGCGTCCTCGGGGTGCCTGAGCAGGAAGTCCTCGTTGAACAGCAGCACCCACCCGTCGAGGCCGTGGGCACCGGCCCAGTGGTGCACCTGCCCGGGCAGCAGCACCCACAGCTGCGGCGGCTCCAGCGGCCACTCCACCAGGTCCAGGACGTGGGTGCCGCGGCCCTCGGTGACGTAGACGACCTCGTGGAAGGAGTGGCGGTGCGGGAAGGCGGCCCGGGAGAGCGGGCCGATGGTGTCGAAGGAACCCAGGGCGAAGGGCAGCACGCCGGGCGCCGGGACCTCCAGGTCGTGCAGCGGCACCTGGTTCCTGGGCGGCCGGAGGGTACGCAGGTCGGTCACCGCAGCAGTCTCGCCCGCCGCCCGGGCACCGTCCAGGGCGGCCCGGCCCGGCGCCCCCTTCCGCCGGGGCTACGGACGGGTAGCATCGCGGACGACGCAGCTCCCCCGCCCCCCACGGAGAAGGACGCCACGATGGCCAAGCAGCCCGAGATCGGTTCCCCCGCACCCGAGTTCACCCTGCCCGGCCTGGTCCTGGACGGGGACGTCGCCGAGCGCCGCGACTACCGGCTGGGCGAGGCCAAGGGCGGCCCGCTGGTGCTGGTCTTCTACCCGGGCGACGACACCGCGGTCTGCACGAAGCAGCTCTGCTCGTACACCTCCGACCTTGACCGCTTCAAGGGCCTGGGCGCCACCGTGTGGGGCATCAGCCCGCAGGGGCTGGACAGCCACGAGGCCTTCGCCCGCAAGTACCGGCTGGCGTTCCCGCTGCTGGCCGACACCGGGCGCACCGTGGCCACGGCCTTCGGCATCGCGGTGCCGGGCCTGGGCCTGCGGCGGTCGGTGTTCATCCTGGACGGGGACGGCTCGGTGCGCTGGAAGCACGTGGCACTGATGGGGCTCACCTTCCAGCACAGCGACACCCTCGCCGAGCAGCTGGCCGCGCTCGGCTGAACCGGCCGGGCCCGGACACGCCGGAGCCCGGGCGCCGCACCCCCGTACGGGAGACGGCGCCCGGGCTCCGGCCGTGGGGTCAGCGGCCCCAGCACTCCCCCGCCTTGCGGGCGATGGTGTAGTGGTCGACCTGCGTGCCGTCCTCGGCCAGCGCGGTGACCTTCATGGTCGCGGTGCGGCCCGGGTGCGCCGGGGCGACGTCGACCTTGATGAACGAGTAGCCGGTGTAGCGCACCCGCGACCACTCGACGGTCTCGGTGACCTTCACGCCGCCCTTGGCGAAGTGGTAGGTGTCGACCGAGTCGACGCGGTGCTCGTGGCCCTCGTAGGTGTCGGGGGCGTCGAAGGAGTACAGGCTGCGGCCGGCCGCGCCCGCCGTCACGTACACCACGCCGTCCTTGGCGGGCTCCACGGTGGCGCCGCTGGGCACCGCCTTGGAGACCTTGTTGCCGAGGATCGCGTCGGTGCGCTCGTAGACGTGGTTGTGACCGTTGATCACCAGGTCCACCCGGTACTTCTCGAACAGCGGCACCCAGGCCTCGCGCACGCCGCCCTCGGAGGCGTGCTGGTGGGTGGTGGAGAAGGCGCAGTGGTGGAAGAAGACCACGATGAAGTCCACCGTGTCGTCCTGGCGCAGCTCGCGCAGCTTGCGGTCCAGCCAGCTGGTCTGCTTGCCCGCGGTGATGCCGAGGTTGGCGGGGATCTCGTACGAGACGTCGTTGGCGTCCAGCGAGATGACGCCGACGTTGCCGTACTTGAAGGAGTACACGCCGGGGGCGGTGCGCGGGTCCGGGCCGTTCTCCGGCAGGAAGAAGCGGGAGCTCTCGCCGCCGTAGCCGTTGTGCGAGTACCAGGCCTCCATGTCGTGGTTGCCGTAGGAGACCATCCACGGGATCTTCGAGGAGACCGTCTCGGTCTGGGCCAGGAAGGCGTCCCAGGTGAGGGCGTTGTAGACGGACTTGTCGGAGTCCTGGCCGGAGCCGGCCGGGTCGGCGTAGCAGATGTCGCCGGCGTGCAGGTGGAACGACGGCTTCTGGGCCAGGATGATGTGGTCGTTGCCGGCCGCGTGGGCGCTGACACCCTGGTCGCCGAAGGCGGTGAAGGTGAACGGCGCGAACGGGCGGCCCCAGCGCCAGGAGCGCTCCGGGGCGGTGCGGAAGGTGCTCAGGGTCGAGATCGCCTGGTGCGAGGCCGGGTCGAAGCCCTGGTGGCCGACGCCGTAGTAGTAGGTGGTGTCGGAGTCCAGGTGGTCCAGCTTGACGTGCAGGTAGTACTGGTCGACGGCCTGGCCGGTCGGGGTGAGCGCGGGGGTGTGCAGCGCCCGCACCTCCGCCTCGACCTTGTGGCTGAGGTCCCACGGGTGCTTGCCGTAGCGCAGGAACGGCTTCTTCACCGCGGCCGGCACCTGCCAGGAGATCCGGATCTGGCGGTCCGGCTCGGCGCCGAAGGCGAGGTGGCGGCCGACCGGCGCGACCAGCGCGCCGTCGATGCCGTCCGTGACACTGCGGCCCGGCGCCGCCGGGTCGGCGTACGCGGTGCCGGAGCCCAGCGCGCCGCCGACGGCCAGCGCACCGACCGTGACCGCGCTGGAGCGCAGCAGCTTGCGGCGGGAGAACGTGCTGCGCAGGTACTCGTGCTGCTCGGCCATGCTCATGCGGTCGGCGAGCTTCTCGGGCACGCCCATGCGAGGGATATCCATGGCTGAGACGTTCCCAGCGCGCGGTGGCAGGTACACGGACATTCGGTGAACGAGCGACTACCGGCGGGTCTGACGGACCGCAAGATTTGTCCATGTGTTCGCAAAGTGCAGTCACTCGCCGTGACCGGGTGGCATGGTGACGGGCCGTAGCACCGAGGGGTCCGCCGTCCACTCGATGCCCCCGCCGACCGGCCGCAGATGGACCAGCCGACGGGTGACCCGCTCGGTCCAGCGGTCGGTGTGGACCTCCTGGCAGACGATTCTGCCCACCCGCCCGGTGCTGGTGTCCCGGGCCAGTTCGCCGTCTCTGGGATGCCGTTCGAACGAGACGCGTTCATCGCGCACGCCGCTCACCTCCGACCGGACGGCCGGGGGCCTGCACGCTGCGGAGGTCGGGGTTGCTGTCCACGCCCACGGAGACCCGCGGGCCGGGGCCCGATAACGGAGAACGGACGGCGGGCCCCGGTGTCCGGCGTCAGGCGGCCCCGGCGGCCGCCGTCCCCGGCTCCTGCTCCTGCTCCTGCTCCTGCTCCGGGGCCTCCGGTCCGGCCGGCCGCAGGCGGCGGGCCGCCCAGACCCCGCCGGCCACCATGAACAGTCCGCCCACCGCGAGGATGGTGTCGATCCGTCCGAAGTGCACGCCCGCGACCCGCAGGTCCAGGCCGCGCAGCGCCGTACTGGCCAGGAAGCCCGCCAGCGCCATGGTGGAGATCGCGGCCAGCTGCTGCACCGGCCCGATCACGGTGACCACCCGGCCCAGCAGGTGCTGCGGGGTGACCCCGAGCAGCAGCGGGCCGACGACCACGTTGACGGCGCCGACCGGCACGCCGATCAGCGCGATCACCACCACCGCGAGCGGCAGCGCGGTGAGCCGCGAGTAGAGCAGCACCCCCGCGCCGGTCGCCACCAGGCAGAGCCAGTAGATCCGGTGGTCGCCCATCCGGCCGGAGACCGCGCCGGCCAGCAGCCCGCCGAGCAGGGTGCCGACCGCGAACGCCGCGCCCAGGGTGCCCAGCCAGGAGGCGGCGGAGTGCAGGTTGTCGGTGACGAAGAAGACGTCCAGCACGTTGAGCGCGCCGACCCCCAGGGTGTAGACGCAGACCGAGCCGAGCAGCGCCATCAGGACGCGGTTGTGCACGAAGAAGCTGACGCCCTCGCGGAAGTCGGCCCGGAAGGTGGACGGGCCCCGGTCGGCGGGGCGTTCGGTCGGTGCCACCACCAGCGACCTGATCAGCAGGAACGACAGCACGAACGACAGTGCGTTGGCCACCAGCGCCCACTGCACCCCGGCCGCGAACAGCAGCGGCGCGGCCAGCGGCGGGCCGACGATCCCGGCCGCGCTGCCGGTGGCCGAGGAGAGGCCGAACGCCCGGGTGCGGTCCGCCTTGGGGATGGCCGCGCCGATCACCGCGAGCCGGGCCGGGTTGAAGAACTGCCCGGCGCCCGCGCAGACCGCCACCGCCAGGTAGACCAGCGCGAGGGCGAGCCAGGCCGGGATCCGGTCGCCCGCCAGCGGCACCAGCAGCAGCGCCAGGATCACCACGGCGCGCAGCGCGTCGGTCGCCAGCATCAGGCGGCGGCGGTCCCAGCGGTCCACGAACACCCCGGCGACCGGGCCGACCAGCAGGGTCGGCAGCGCGGCCGCCAGCAGCACGCCGCTGACCGCGGCCGGGGCCCAGCTCTGGCCCTTGGCGATCACCGTGCCGACCCACAGCAGCACGGTGGTGTCGAACACGAAGTCGCCGACCACCGAGACCGCCTGGCCGAGCCAGAGCCGGTGCCAGTTGCGGTTGTGGCGCAGGCCGGCGGCCGGCTGCGGCGGTGCCTCGGCGGGCACGGTGTCGGTCATCTCGTCTCCCGAGGGCGGTGCGGTGCGGGGTCGCTGCGGACGTGGTGCTGCCGGGCCGGGTGCGGTGGTGTCCGGTGGTGCGGGGCCGGGCGGGACGGGCCCGAGTGGGTGAGCGCGCGCAGCAGTGACCCGCCGCCGGTCGGCGCGCTCTCCGTACGCTCCGGCCGGAGCCGGGCCGAGACCTCCTTGGCGTCGGCCCCGGCGAGCTCGGCCGCCAGCCGGCCGGCCAGCGCCGCCGCCCTGGCCGCGAGCAGCTCCTCGAAGCCGCCCGGGTCGAGCCGGTGGAAGCCGTACGGCAGGCACTCGCGCAACTCCTCGGCGGCCAGCGCCCGTTCGACCAGCGGGCGGAGCACCGCCCCCCAGGTGACCGGGCGCAGCGCCACCGACAGGTGCACCGACGCCTCCTCGGTGGCGTCGCCGACGTGGACGAACCCGCGCGGGATGTACAGGCACTCCCCCGCGTGCAGCACCACGTCCAGCAGCGGCTCGGGCTCCGGCCCCGGCCGGGCGGGCGACCACTCGCGGACCGGCCAGCGTTCGGTGGGGGCCGACACCCGCCAGCGCTTGGAGCCGTGCACCTGGCGCACCAGCACACCGGCGGTGTCGTAGTGCGGGGCGACGCCGCGCGCGCCGGCCGGGGTGAGGAAGGCCGCGCAGTAGGTGGCGAATCCGGTCTCGGCGGTCAACTCCCGGCAGAAAGCGGCGACCTGGGGGCAGTACGTCTGCAGCTCCTCCAGGACCAGGGTGGCCCCCGCGGCGACCTCGCGTTCCACCGCGCGGCCGTCCAGCAGGGGCTCCCGGCGCCCGGCCGTCCGCTCCCGGCCCCGCCCGACCCGGGCGGCGGGCAGTTCCTCGCCGTCCCGGAACAGCCGCACCGAGGGCAGCGGCAGACCGGTGGTGTGGATCAGCCGCTCCGCCGTCCGCGCGTCGAACACGTCGGAGAACGAGCCGAGCGCGACCGCGACGAACGGGCGGCTCTCCCAGGCGCTCTCCAGGCGGTCGGCCGTACCGACCAGCCGGGCCAGGCCGGTGGCCATCGCGCTCACACCCCCGCCCGGCTGCGGACCGGTGCCAGCGCCAGGTGCAGCTGCCGGGTCACCTCGGGGAGCCGCCCGAGGTCATGGGTGCGGGGCGGGGCCGGTTCGCCGAGCCGCAGCAGCGCCCCGCGGACCAGCGGGGCGTCCCCGCGGGCCTCGGCCAGCGCCGCCCGCAGCAGGATCCGGCCCTGCTGCTCGCGGCCGGCCCGCTGCAGGGTCGCCCCGAGCACCGCCCACCAGCGCGGCACGGTCAGGGGTGACGCCCAGGGGCCGGGCAGTTCGCCGATCGCCTCCACCAGCGGGCCGGTCAGGTCGAGTGCCCGCTCGCGCTGCCCGCGGCCGGCCGCGTGCGCGGCCAGCTGCAGGGTCCTGACCACCGCGAGGCGCCGGGCCATCGGGTCGGGGTCGGCCAGGGCGGTCGGGCCGGGCGCCCCGGCCGTGTCGGCGCCCAGCAGCCAGGGGGCCTCGGCGGCGTGCTGGACGCCCTGGGACGCCAGGGCGGGCCAGCGTGCGGTCAGCCGGGCGGCGGCGCCCGCCAGCAGGTCGGCCCGCCCCCGGCGGTGCAGGATCTTGCAGGTGTCGCTGACCCGGATGTTGCGGGCCAGCGCCCGGACCTGACGGGCCAGTGCCGGGTCGGCGGCCACGTCCTCGGGCCACCAGTCGACGTCCTCGGTGTGCGCCCGCTCGCCGTCGGCGATCCGCTCCAGGGCGGCCAGCCCGGCCAGCGCCCGGTCGAGGTCCCCCGCGTAGCCCTCGATCCGGACCAGGTTGACCTGCGGCTGGAGGGCGAAGGCGGCCAGCCTGGCCGGTGTCCCGCCATGGGTGCGGGCACGGCTGCGGGCGTAGGCGATCTCGGCGTGGCACAGGGCCCGGGCCCGGTCGGGGCGGCCGAGCCGGAAGTGCACCAGGGCCACCAGGTTGGCCGCCACGAACAGCGGCTCGGGGTCGTCGCCGACCGGGCGGTCCAGCAGGTCCCGGGCGCGGGCCACGGCGGCGGTCTCGTCCTGCGGGACGCGCTCCTCGTCGGCGAGGAAGCCCAGCCAGTTCGGTGCCGGTGCTGTCACGGTACGTCCTCCTTCGCGGGCTCCGACCGGCGCGGCGGATCGCCGGCCGGGTGGGGCGGGACGGGCGGGTCGGGTGCGGTGGGACGGTCGGGTGCGGCGGGGGTCCCGGTGGTGCGGGCCTCGCGTTCCAGGAGCCGCCGCCACAGGCCGAGGGCGGTGCGCTCACGGACCCGGTCCAGGCCGAGCCGGTTGGCGTGCAGGTGGAGCAGGGAGGCCACCGCGTGGTGGCGGCGGTCCGCCCCGGCGGGGCCCGGCCAGTGCTCCGCGAGCAGGCGCCGGTACTCGGCGGCGGGCGCGGACCAGTACCCGGCGGCCGGCTCCGCCGGGCCGTCGGGGTCGGCCCTGAGCCGCCACAGCTCCCGTCCGTGGCGCCGGTGTTCCTGGGATCCGGCCCGGGAGTCCGCCGCCCGCGCGGCCAGCAGCCGCCGCTCGGCCGGGTCGGGGACCAGCAGCGCGGCGTACCGGTCGAGGGTCAGCGCCGCCGACACCGCTCGTGGCAGCCCGTCCGGCGGCGGACCGGCCAGCAGGCCCGCGACGGCCGCCGAGTCCGCGCAGAACAGCCGCTCGGCGGCCTCGATCAGCGCGGGGCCGCCGTAGCGGTCGGCCTCCGGCCGGTAGGCGCGGACCGCCACCTCGTGCACGGGCAGCCGGCCGGCGGACCCCCGGGCCCAGTCCAGCAGCTCCTCCAGCAGACCGGGCCGGTACCGGACCCTGATCCGCAGGTGTTCGAGCGGATCGGCGTACCGGAGGAAGAACAGCCCGCCACCGGGCCGCCCGAGCTCGGCCCGACGGGCCGCCAGATCGGCCACCAGGGCGTCCTGCCAGGGTCCGCGCAGGTAGAGGTGGAGCGAGAGCCAGCCGGGCGCGACCTGCCCGGCCCGGTACCCGGCCCCCGGCGGCGGAGCCGAGACGGCGGGCGGGACGGGCGAGGTCCGGGGGCCCCCGGGCGCGGCCGCGGTCGCCGGTGAGGGTGTGGCCGCCGCCCCGGCCACGGGCTGCGGCGCGGCCACGGGCGCCGACGGCGGACCGGGCACGGCCACTGACGCGGGGTCGGGCGCCGGCCCCGAGATGGTCACCGTCGCGGGTGGGTGCGCCGGCCCAGGGTCGGGCACGGGCACGGGCGCCGTCAGGACGACCGGGATCACCGCCTCGAGGAGGTGCCGGCCGCCGTCCGCCGCCGCGACCGGTCCGTGGGCGGGGTCCGGGGTGGCCTCCTCCAGCAGCAGTCCGGTGTCGTCGGCGCGGTCCAGGGCGTGCCGCAGGTGGGCGAGCGAGACCGCGCTGTCCAGGTCGAGCAGCAGCTGCCGCCCGGCCTGCACCAGGTGGACGTGGCGCGGGGCGAGCCAGCGCTCCGCCCAGCCGCGGACCTGCTTCGCCGAGCAGTCCCCGAGCTCGTCGCGGCCGGGACGCCAGGCCGCGGGGGCGAGGACCAGCCCGTCGCGCTCCAGCCGGGGCCGGAACGGGCCCTGCCCCGCGGGCCCCCAGTCGAACGGCGCGGGGTGGCGGAACTGGTTGGCGGAGGCGTCCAGCAGGAAGCGGCAGACCGGCGGGGCGAGCCGCAGGTCCAGGGCCGAGGCCTGGGTGAGGTGCAGCAGGCCGCCGGTGGCGGCCTCGTACAGCTCGAACCGGCCGTCCCGGACACCGACCGACACCTCGGCGAGCGTCAGGTTCTCCCCCGGGGCCGGGACGTCGACGGGCAGGTGGCGCGGGCGCCAGGGTTCGCGGGCGGCCACGTTGGCGGCGGCGCGCCGCTCGGGGCGGTAGACCAGTTCGACGAACCGGTGGTGCGGGGCGGCGGCCTCCTCGGCGGCGCGGGCGGCCCGCAGCGCGGCGCGGGCCGCCGGGTCCAGCAGGTCGGACGCCCGGCCGTAGGCCACCCCCGCCGGCACGGCGCCCGGGCCGCTGAGCGCTGCCCGGATCCGGCCGTCCGGGCCCCAGCCGAGCCGCAGGCAGATGTCGGCCGCCGGCAGGGCCGGGCGCATCCGGTCGATCGGGAGGTCGGCGGCGAGGCGGGCGAGCAGTACGTCATCGAGTTCGCGGACCGGGTCGCGTTCGGCGAGGGCCCGCGCGACCACGGTGGCGAGCAGGGTGTCGCGGCCGTCCGGGCCCGGGGCCGGGCCGCTGTCCAGGACCCGCAGGTCGGTGAGGGTGTGGACGGCGGCGAGGGCCGGTACCCGGGCGTGCGCGCCGAAGTGGTCGAGGAACGCGGCCGCGGCGCGGGCCAGGTAGCGGGGGTAGCGGCTGCCCCGGCCGACCAGGGCGAGGAGCCCGGCGGCCTGTTCGGCGTACCGGGCCGCCTGTGGGTCGAGTGCGGAGCCGGGGGCCGGACGGGCCACGCTGTCCAGGTGGAGGGCGGGGCGGGGGCGGGACCGCAGGGCGGTCAGCAGCCGGGTGAGCGCTGCGGCGGGCTCGGCGGGGGCGTTCAGCCGCTCGCACAGGCCGAGCAGCGGTGCGGGGGCGCCGGGGCCGGGCCCGGCGGGGCGCAGGAAGCCGAGTCTGACCAGGTCGCGGACCAGGCGCCGGGCCGCCGCCACGGCGGCCGGGTCGCTCTCGGCGGGTTCGCCGTCGGCCGCTGCCCCGGCCACCGGGCCCGGGTGGCCGGTGAGTTCGGCGAGCAGCCGGGCGACCGGGACGGGGCGGGCGGCGGCCCGCAGCGCGGTGCGGACCGGTTCGCTGCCGCGCAGCCAGCGGGCGGCGCCGCGTCCGGCGGGTTCCCGCCAGGGGTGGCCGTCGAGGAGGTGCACGAGGTCGGAGACGACCACCGTGTCCTGGTCGCCGATTGCGGTGTGGGGGGATGACGCCGGGTCGGGTGCGGCGGCGTCGGGTGCGGCGGCGTCGGGGCGGGCGACCGGGCGGGCCGGGCCGGACAGCCGCAGCAGGTGGCCGCCGGGGTCGGTCCCGGTGGGCCGGCCGGCGCGGGCGACGGGCACCGCGGCGACCGCGGCGGCCAGCCCGAACGGGGTGGGCCGGGTGCTCAGCCGGTTCAGGCAGCGGTCCAGCGCGAGCGCCGTCCTCGGCCCGTCCGGGCCGCCGGCCTCGGTGAGGGCGCGGGCCAGGTCGGGTGCGGAGTGCTCGACGGCGGCGGCGAGCAGCGGGGTACGCCAGGCGTCGGCGAGCAGGGCGCGGTGGGTGGCGGGCCAGTCGGGGTCGTCCGGTCGGCAGGCGGCGAGCAGGCCGGTGCAACCGTCGGCGGGCAGCGCCGGAATGCGCAGGACGGCCACGTCGGCGGCCCGGTACCGGGGTATTCCGGGTCGGATCCGGTCGGTCATTCGGCCCTCCCCGCTCCGCTGATTGAGATCCGGCGCCGAGGGCCGCCGGTTGTTCGCCGGTAAATCACTGATGCGGGCCCCGGAACACCGGTGCGGGTGGCGGCCCGCACCTTGCCGGCGGCACCTGATCGACCGTCGGCAAGGGGGGTCCGGCTCCGGCCGGGTGTCAGTTGGCCGAGCAGCCGAAGTTGATGTTCGTGAAGCCGGCCTCGTCCTCGACGTCGGCCGCGTGGCCCTCGACGTCGCTCTCGGCCAGCTCCGCCTCGCGGGCGGCGGCGGCCAGCTCCTCGGCCTCGTTCTTCTCGAATTCGTTCGACATGAGCCCTCCCATGGGTTCTTGACGGTGCGTCGGGCGCGCTTGTGCGGCCTTTTCGAATTCTTCTCAAAGGGCGGACGGCCGTCAACACTCGCGACAGCATTCGAAAAACACCGGCAGCGCCGGAAAAATGGCAGGCCGAATTGCCGCTCGGAACATTCCGTGAAAGAGCCGAAGGTATTTCTCTCAGGGCCTTCCGGGCGGCTCGGGACCGGTCAGTTTGGCGGCCCTGGCGGCTGCCAGGGCCTGTCCGGCCCGCTCGGCGAGGTCCTGGCAGCCGGGTGCGGCCCGGGCGATCCGCAGGGCGGCGGTCAGCGGAAGCAGCAGCGCACCCGCGCCGCGGACGGTGTCCAGTTCCGCCAGCGACCGTTCGATCGGGCCACGCGCCGCCGGGTCCCCCCGGGCGGCCAGCCGGACTGCCTCCACCTGCTGGTGCAGCACTCGGGCCTCCCAGCCCGCCCCGGGCGGTGGCGGGTCCCCGGCGGGGGCCGGGCCGCGCGGATCGAGCAGCCAGGCGGAGGCCAGGCAGCCGGCGGCCGCCGCCCCGGCGCCGGCCTCGGTGCAGCAGTCGGCGGCGGCACGCTGCCAGTGCGCGGCCCCGGCCGGGTCCCCGGCCCACTCCTCGACGGCGCTGCGGAACTGGTACAGCCCGGCCAGCGCGGCCCGGTTGCCGATCCCGGTGAACACCTCCCGGGCCTGTTCCAGCAGGTCCCGGGCGGGTCCGGCGGCCCCGCCGAAGGCGTGCAGCAGCGCGGCCGAGCAGCCGACCAGGGCGTGCAGGGCCGGGGCGTCCGCGGTGGCCCGCCGCAGTTCCTCGCAGCGGGCGAGCGCGTCCCGCACCGGCCTGTCCCCGAAGGCCAGGCAGAGCGCCAGGTTGGCGTGGACCTCGGCGGTCCCGAGCCCGGCGCCGGCCGAGCGGATCCCGCCGTACGCGGCGTCGAGCAGCCGCTCACCGAGCCGGTAGTCGCCGCCGCCGATCGCGGTGAGTCCTTCGAGCAGCAGCAGGCGGGCCCTGGAGGCGTGGTCGCCGGCCTGCTCGGCGAGCCGGCGGGCGGCCCGTACGGCGTCCGGGCCGGCCGGGCGCAGCGCCAGCTCGTTGGCGCGGAGCTGGAAGACGGCCGCCGGGTTGCCGCCGGACGGGCCGGCAGCGGACGGGTCCGGGGCGGACGGGTCGGCGGCGGACGCGGTGTGCTGGGCGGTGCGGTCGATCAGCTCGAGCGCGTCCGCGGTCCGCCCGCAGGCGGCCAGGGCGTAGCTCTCGATCGCCGCCGCCTCCAGCTGCAGGGCCGGGTCGGCCGCCGACTCGCGGGCACGGGCGGCGAGTTCTACCGCGCGCCGGACGTCGGAGCGGCCGACCGCGCGGCGGGCCGCGGCGACCAGGCAGCCGGCGGCGAGTTCCGCCGCGCGGGCCTGCTGGGGTGAGCCGGGGCGCAGTTCCCGTTCGCACTCCAGGGCCCGTTCGGCGTGCACGGCGGCCTGTTCCAGGGCGCCGGGGGCGGTGGCCGCCTGCCCGCGCAGCAGTCCGGCCACCGCGGTGTGCAGCTCGGCCCGGTCGGCGAGCGCCAGGTGGGCATACGCCACCTGGGCGGGGCTGCGGCAGTCGAAACGCAGTCTGCCGTCCTCGCCGGGCCGCCCGGCCGCGAGTTGCCTCTGCTCCAACTCGGCGATGCCTTCGGCTAGTTCGGCGGGCTCCAGGCCTGCCGTGGCGGACAGTTCGCGGGTGCCGACGGCGGTGCCCCAGGCGCCGATGCAGCCCAGGACCCGGCGGGCGGGGTGACCGAGCCGCTCGATCCGGGCCCCGAGCGCGGCACTGGCCGAAGGGGCGACCAGGTCCTCGATGCCGTCGGCGGACAGTGCGGCGAGCTGTTCGAGGAAGAGCGGATTGCCGCCGCTGCGCGCCACCAGGGCGGCGGAGGCGGCCGTGTAGTGCAGTTCCAGGTCGCCGCCGGCGGGGGTGGCCGGGCGCAGCAGGCCGAGCAGCCGGTGGCCGTGCTCGGCGGACAGCGCCGGTACGCCGAAGACGGTGGGCCGCCGCCGCAGGCCGGCGGGCAGATCGCGGCCGGCCAGCACGAGGACCACCGGGCCGCAGCCGTCCGGCACGACGTGCCCGCCCGCGGCCTCGCGGGCGTCCGGAACGCCGTCGATCACCTGGAGCAGTTCCGCGGACGCCCACTGGACGTTGTCGATCAGCAGCAGCAGCGGCTGCCGGGCGCTCAGCCGGGCGAGGCGGCGGCCGATCCGCCAGCCCAGTTCGGCGGTGGACCCGGCGATCCCGTTGCCCGCTGCGGCAGTTGCGGTGCCGGGCGTCGCGGCCGCCAGCGCGGCGTCCAGTTCCAGCAGCCGGGCGCGCCCCTGGGCGTGGTCGTCGCGGGCGCAGTCCAGCCGGACCACCAGCGCGCCCGCGGCCGCCGGGCCGTGCGCCAACTGCCGTAGCACGGAGGTCTTTCCGCTGCCGGGTTCGCCGTCCACGGCCAGCAGTGAGCCGCCCGGGCGGCGCAGCGCGGCGGCGACGGCGGTGGTGAGGCCGGCGAGCAGCGGGCGCTGGTTGACGAAGGGCGGCCGGGCGGCGGCGGGCCGGGCGCCCGGTTCGGGGATCCAGGCCTGCAGGGCGGTGTCGAAGCCTTTGGCGGCGACCGGGTCGACCGCCGTGCAGCGCACCTGGTCGCGGATCAGCAGCCAGGTGCGGACGTCGGCCAGGGCGCCCTCGGGCGGGGCGGCGGCCTGGAGGCGGGCAGCGCGGTTCATCACGGCGCCGATGGCGAAGGAGGAGTCCCGGTCGGCGAGGACCACCTGGCCGGAGGCGATGCCGAACCGGACGGACAGCTCGACCCCGCCGTCCTGGCCGCCGGCGAGCCGCCGCAGCGCCTCGTGGGTGGCGTGCACGGCGCGGACCGCGTCGTCGTCGGCCGGGTGGTCGGCGCCGAAGACCCCGACCACGGCGTCGCCGATGAACTTCTCGACCCGCCCGCCGTGGTCCTCGACCGCGCCGCGCATGGTCGCGAAGTAGCGTCCCAGGACGCGGTGCCAGAGTTCGGGGCTGAGGCTGGTGGCGAGCCGGGTGGATCCGGAGATGTCGCAGAAGGTGACGGTGACGAACCGCAGACCGCTCGGTGCGGCGGCGGCCGGCTGGGCGGTCGGGGTGCCGCACGCCATGCAGAACCGTGCCACCGGCGGGTTGACCGTGCCGCAGCCCGGACAACCCGCGGGCGGCGGCGCCGGGTCGGGGGTGCTCACCACAGCAGGGCACCGCCCTCGATCCCGTGGCCCTCGACGTCGGCGCCGGCCGCGTCCAGCCGCCGCTTGACGTCGAGCAGCAGCTGGATCTCCTCCTCGGTCAGGGCGTCGAGGACGGCCAGTTGCTCGTCGCTCGCGTAGTCCAGGTCGAAGCCGAGCTCGGTGAGCCGGTGCGGGTCGGCCATGATTCCTCCGTGGGGTGTCGGCCCGGTCCGGCGGCCGGGAGCAGCGGGGCGAGGACGTCGGCGAGGCCGGCCGCGCTGGTGGCGGCGGCCGTGAGCAGCAGCCGGTGCTGGGCCGGGGTGAGCTGCAGGGAGTCGAGCAGGGCGCGCAGGTCGCCGCCGTGGGCGGTGTCCAGATCGGCGTGCGCGGTGAGGGTGCGGAAGGCGGCGGCGGGCAGGCCGGTACGGGCGGCCAGCCGGGCCGCGGCCGAGGCCGGCGGCGGGTACCACTCCAGCAGTGCGATGTGGCCGAGCAGCGCGAGCGGGTGGGTGTGCCGGATCCAGTACGCCGGGGCGCCCGCGAACCGGGCGACGGCGGGCGGGGGTTGGGCGGCGGTCAGGTCGGCGGGGTCGGCGCCGGTGGCGGCGTAGTCGGCGAGCAGCCAGTGGTCGTGGCCGTGCTCCTCGGCCAGTTGGACGGCGAAGTACGGCGCCAGCCGGGCGCTCAGCGGGTCCGAGCGGCGCAGGCACTCCTGGGCGGCGTCCGCGAGCAGCGGGGTGGTGGCGCGGATCACCTGGTGGGCGGTGCGCAGCCAGGCCCGGTAGCGGTCGACCCCGCCGGCGCCGTCCCAGGCCGGGCCGTCGGACCACAGCCCAGCGGCGACGGCCGCCAGCCCGGGCGCCAACCGGTCGAGCAGCAGCCGCAGCCGGGCACCCGCGGGGAGCACCGGCGGGGCCGCCGGGGGTGACTGCACGGCAACCCCCGGCCCGGCGGCCACGCCGGGCATGACGGGCGTGCCGGGCGTGCCGGGCGTGACGGGCGTGCCGGGCGAGCCCGACGGGGGCCGCAGGGACGCCGCAGACGCACCCGGGCCCGCCGGCACCGCAGGCGGACCGGACACCGAGGGCACGACGGCTACCGCCACCACGGGCGCGCCGGGCGGTTCGGCCGAGCCCGGCGGTTCAGCCGAACCCGGCGCGGGCGACACCGACGGCACACCAGCTACCTGCACCAAGGGCACGCCCAGCGGTACGGGCGAGCCCGACACCGACCGCACGGGCGCCGCAGACTCGCCGGGCACCGGCACCGGCACCGGCACCGCAGCCGCTCCGCGCGCCGCGGGCGCCCCCGGGCCGGGCGCCGCGCCGGGCGCTGGGGCGCGTTGGCAGAGTCCCGCCGGGTCCGCGAGGCTCCCCCGGCCATCCGTGGCTGGACGCACGCCCGAATCATCCGAGTACGACCCGGTACGAGGGTGATCCGGGCGCACGCCCAGCCGGGCGCCCGACGCCGCGGTCTCATCCGACGCGACGTTGCCAACGCGCCCTAGGGGTGGCTTCGGCATCGGTCTGCCTCCTCCACGTCGGGGGTGCTCGTCGGCGACGGCGGTGCCGGGGTGAGCAGGGTGAGCAGGGCCGCTGTGCGGGGTTCGGCCGCGGCCGTGTGGTGGGCGCTCCAGCAGGCGTCGCAGACGGTGCGGTGGGCGGTGCGGGTGAGGCCGGTGAAGCCGGGCAGCGGGGCGAGGGCGGCGGGGCCGGTGGTGGCGAGGATCCGCAGCAGCGGGTCGCGGCCGAAGTGGTCGAGGGCGGCGGTGAGCGAGGCGGCGTCGGTGGCGGTCCGGCGCAGCGCGGCGGGCCCGCCGCCGGTGATCACGTCCTCGTTGCAGCAGCCGGTGACGGTGCCGTCGTAGCGGACGGTGGGGGCGTTGGCGGGCAGGCAGGGGCCGAACGCCGCGACCGGGCGCGGGGCGGGTGCCGGGAACAGTGCGGCGCCCCGGCCAGTGGCCAGCGGCCGGGTGGGGTACAGCTCGGCGCGGGCCGGCCAGTCGGGGCCGAGCTCCTCGGCGAGCAGGGTGCGGGCGTCGTCCAGGCGGCCGGGCAGGTCGATCACCTGGAGCACCAGGTGGCATCCGGCGGCGGCGACGGCGGTGACGGCGCGGCGCAGCCGCTGCGGGCCGAGCCGGGCCAGGTGGTGGCTGTCGGTGCCGAGGACGACGGTGGCGATCCGGCCGAGCAGGGCGGTGATCCAGGCGGGGGTGCGGGGTCCGGCCCAGTGGCCCGCGGTGTACGCGATCAGGGCGGGGCCGGTGCCGTGCAGGCGGTCCGCGGTGAGGGTGAGGGCGCGGCGCTCGGCGAAGGGTTCGCCGCCGGAGACCGCGACGGCGCGCAGGCCGGGGCGGGCGGCGAGCGCGTCGAGCAGGCGTCCGAGCAGTCCCAGGTCGGTGGGGCCGGGGCTGTCGGGGCGGGCGGAGACCGAGCAGTGGTCGCAGCCGACCGGGCAGCGGTCGGTCAGGTAGAGCAGCACGCTGGCGCCGGGGGTGCGGCGCGCGGCCAGGAGCTGGTCGAGTCTCATCCGGTCCACCCCAGTTCGACCAGGTCGGCGTAGCGGGGGAGGGTTCCGCGGGCGGCGGCGAGCCGGTGCGGCGGGCGGGCGGCGGCGAGTGCGAGCACGGTGTGTTCGACGGCGCGGCCGCCGGGGGTGGCGAACTGCCGGGCGGTGGCGTCGGCGGTGGCCGGGTCGAGGGCGAGGCAGCTGCCGCAGGGGTCGGGGGTGCCGGGGCGGGTGGCGCAGCCGTCGGCGGCGGGCGGCGGGCCGTACCGCTCGCGGGTGGTGACCGGGCCGAGGGTGCGGACCGAGCGCAGCAGGGGGTCGCCGAGGGTGCGTTCGCTGAGGGTGCGCCAGGTGTCGCGGGCGGCGTGGCCGAGGACCAGGTGGGCGGGGGCCGGGCCGCCGCGCAGCAGGCTCTGCCGGGTGCAGGCGTACACCGTGCCGCCCTGGTCGACCACCGGCCAGTGCGCGAACTCGCAGGGGGCGGTGGCACCTCGGCCGGTGGCGCCTCGGCCGGCCGGCGGGTGGACAGGAACCCGGCGGGCGGCCCGGCCGGTCGGCCGGACCGCGCCGACCAGCATCGGCACCCGGGTGCCGAACCGCCGCCGGACGTCGGCGATCACACCGTCCAGGTACGCGTGTCCGGCGGCGTCCGGGACCGCGGTCAGGTGCAGGCTGGCGTGCGGGACGTGGTCGAGGGCGGCGCCCAGGGCCCGGAACACCTCGGCGCGGCCGACCTCGCGTTCGTGCTCGGCGTCCAGGCTGGCCGCGAGGTGGGCGAGGCCGGTCACCGCCCGGCGGACGGCCGGCGGCAGGCGGCCGCCGCCGCGGGCGAAGAACATCCCGGTGAGCAGGGCGGCGCCGGTTCCGGCGGTGGCGGCGGAGGCGGTCAGCTCCCGGACCAGGGCGGGCCGCAGCAGGGGCTCGCCGCCGGACATCAGGATCAGCTCGGGCCGGCAGTCCGGGGTGAACGAGGAGACCAGGGCGCGGAACGGGCCGCCGGGCGACTGCGCGGAGGCCATCGTGGAGTCGGTGGAGCAGTGGGCGCAGGCCAGCGGGCAGCGGTCGGTGAGGGAGAGCAGCAGTCCGGCGGCCGGCCGGGCGCCGAGGGTGAGGAGGTCCGCCAGGTGCACCGCCGTCACCCCCCGGTCACCGGTCGGTCTGGAGGAGGTCGGCGACGGCCGCCAGCAGGGCCTGGACGGCTTCGCCGCGGGTGCCGTCGGCCTGCCGGGCCGCGGCGGCGATCCGGGTGAGCGGGTCGCCGCCGGGCGGGGCGGTGGGGCGGTGGCGTTCGGCGAGGCTGAGGGCGAGCACCGCGGCGCTCTGGTTGGCGAGTTCGGTGAGCAGGTCCATGGCGTCCAGGTCGCCGACGCCGTCGACCTCGGGGTCGAGGACCTCCAGCACGCCGAGGATCTCGCCGCGGTGCTCCATCGGGACGGCCATGATCACGTCCGGGACCAGCCCGGTGCTCTCGGCGAAGCCCTTGTCGAAGCGGGCGTCGTCGGCGACGCCGCGGACCACCATCGGTTCGCCGGTGTTGGCGACCCATCCGGCGATGCCGTGGTCGCCGGGGATGGCGATGCCGACCAGCCGGTCCTCGCCGACGCCGGAGGAGGCCTCGAAGACCAGGGTGCCGTGCTCCTCGTCGCGGACGAACACCGAGGCGGCGGCGGCCGCGAAGGAGAGCCGGGCCAGCCGCACGGTGGAGCGCAGGATCTCGTCGAGCTGGTCGGACGTCACTCCGGTCTCCTCGGGGCGATGTTGTCGGCGGTGGCCGCCAGCACGTGCCGCAACTGCGGGGTGCCGAAGCCCGGGTGGCGTTGCAGGATGCGCGCGCACAGTCCGGTAATGTGCGGGGCGGCGAAGCTGTTGCCGGACACCCGGCGGGTGGCGCCGCCGAGCCAGGGCGCGGGGACGTCCACGCCGAGGGCGAAGAAGTCGACCGGCGGCCGCGGGTTGGACTCCACCCGTTCGGGGTCGGCGACGGCGTGCGCGCCGACCGAGATCACCGACGGGAACCGCCACGGGTAGCTGTCCACCGGGCTGTTGTGGGCGGCGGAGATCAGGGTGACGCCCGCGTACCAGGCCTCGTCGGCGAGGTCGTGCAGCCGTTCCTTGAAGTGCTCGCGGCGGGTCGAGAGGCTGACGTTGACCAGCGGGAACCGTTCGGCGACCGCCCACTCCAGGGCGGTCAGCAGGGCGTCGCCGTTGCCCTGCAGGTTGCCGCCGAGCACCCGGACGCTGGTCAGTTCGCAGTCCGGCGCGAGCGAGCGGACGATCCCGGCGCAGGCGGTGCCGTGGCCGGCCACGTCGCCGCCGGTGTCCTCGGCGACGGTCCACGGGCGGGTGCCGTCGGCCGCCGGGTCCGGCGCCCGGGTGGCGGCCAGTTGCCGGACCCCGTCGCCGATCTGCGGGTGCCCGGCGGTGACGCCGCTGTCGACGATGCAGACCCGCACCCCGCGGCCGGTCGCGCCGCCCCAGGCCCAGGCACGGCTGACGGGGGCGGGAGCGGCGAGCCCGGCCGGGTCGAACGGCTCGCCGGCCGAGGTGTGCGCGAAGCGGATGGTCCGGCGGGCCGCCGGTGCGGCGCCGCTCACCGGCCGGCCGCCGGGTCCAGCGGGGTGTACCCGCGCCGGCGGACCGCCAGGTCCATGCGCTGCGCCCAGTTGAACTTGACGCTGGGGCAGGGCAGGTGGCCCTCCCGCCAGAGCTTGGGACAGGACCCGCCGCAGACCGGCAGGATCGGGCAGCGTGAACACTGCGCGCCGCCGTCGCCGACCTGGTCGTACCAGTCGTCGAAGGCGCCGGCCGGGCGCCGGGCCGAGCCGGCCAGCTCGGCCACCTCGGCGACCACGCCGCTGTCCCGGGCGCCGGGCACCAGCGGGTGCTCGGAGCAGGAGTAGACCCGGCCGGCGGTGTCGATGATCTCGCCGGACCGGGTGGTGGCGGTGCAGGTGGTGCGGACGGTGGCGGCGGGCAGCGGCCCGAAGTGCAGGCCGAGCGCCTCGGCGGTGCGCAGCCAGTCGGCCTCCCGGGCGGCGTACGCGCGGGCGGCGAGCTCCACCTCGGAGACGTCGTTGCCCCAGGAGTGCACGGCGATCAGGTGCAGGGTGACCTGCGGGTGGGCGAGGCCCAGGCAGGCGAGGTCGTTGAGCAGGCCGGTCACCGAGTCCTCGTTGTCCCGGTCGATGTTGACCCGGATGCCGATCCGCAGGCCCGGGGCGAGGCCCTCGTCCAGGGTGCGGGCCAGCACGGCGACGGTCCGCCGGAAGCTGCCGCGGCCGTTGCGGGTGAGCCGGCGCCGGTCGTGCACCTCCTCGGGGCCGTCGATGGTCAGTTCCATCTCGGCGAGCGCGCAGTCGTCGTGCAGTTCGGCGAGGGTCCGGGTGGTGAGCAGGCTGCCGTTGGTGGCCATCCGGGCGGTGTAGGTCTTGCCGTGCAGGGCGGCGGCCGCCGTGAAGCGGGCGCTCAGCTCCCGGATCACCCGCAGTGCGAGCAGCGGCTCGCCGCCGAACCAGGTGACCGTGACGGCGTCCACCGCGGGGTCGGCGAGCATCGCCTCGACCCGGCGGGCGGTGCGGTCGGCGCGCTGCCGGTCGTGGGCGGCCTTGACGTGCTCCTGGCCGCAGTAGCTGCACGCCATGTTGCAGTACGAGGTGGGCATGATGGTCACCGACCGGGTGGCACCGTGCGCCGAACCTTCGCGCAACCCGTCGGTCACGGCGGCGAGTTCGTCCTCCGCCGGGTCGACCAGGGCGTGCAGGCGGGCCAGCCGCCGGCGTTCCTCGGGACCGAGGCCGGCCAGCGCCGCCGGGTCGCCGGAGCGCAGCGCGTGCGCGCCGGCCCGGTCGAGCCGGATCAGGGTGGCCGAGCGGGTGGCGTACCCGAACCAGGCCTCGCTCCCGTCGCTGTCGCGGTAGGCCCGGTCGCCGACCAGCAGGTAGCGGCTGGGGACCAGGGCCGGGGGCGGCTGGACCATCGGTGCGCTCACGGTGCCTCCCGGTGCTCGGGTTCCGGTGTCCAGGACGCGGCCGCGCCCAGGGAGATGCGCAGGCCCGCCGAGGCCGTCGAGTACGGGCGGTCGGGGTCGACCACCAGCCGCAGGGTGACCTGCGGCCGGCCCGCGGTCGGACGGCACCTGACGGCCGCCAGCCGGTCCAGCCGGTGCACCGACACGGCCCGTTCCAGCAGGCCGAGCAGGACCGGGTCGGCGCAGCCGAGTGCCGTCACCCGGCCCGCCGCCAGCCGGACCGACACCGGCCGCTCGTGCAGCGAACCGCCCAGCCGGGTCGGCCGGTTGATCGCGATCAGCCCGTCCGCGACGAACTCGCCGTCGGCCTGCGCGGCCGGCCAGTGCAGGTGCCCGGCGGGCAGCTGCCGGACCCGCCCGGCCTCGGCCGGCCCGTCCTCCACCCGGGGCGGCCGGCCGTCGGCGGGACGCAGCCGCAGTTCGGCGCCGCCGCCGGTGGCGACCAGGACGGCCGGTGCGGCGGCGGTCAGCTGCCGCAGGTGCGCCAGCCGGCCGGCCCGCAGCGCGGGGTCCTCCCAGTCCGGGACCGGGAGCTGGACCGCGACCAGGGTGGCCGGCAGCCGCAGCACCGCGTGGTCCAGTGGCTCGGCGCACAGGAAGAACACCGCCTCCCGGGCCGGCGGCCCGTCCCCGCGCAGGTCCGCCAGCGCGCCCAGGACCCGCCGGCCGGTCCGTACCGGGCTCCGGGCGTCCCCCGCCAGCAGCCGGACCGCGATCCCGCCGGCCCTGGCGGTGGCCGCCAGCCAGGCCGCCTCGGCCGCCCGGCCGCGGTCGAGGACGACGACCAGCCGGTCTCCGGCCGCGAGCCGCAGCCGGTCGAAGAGCGCGGACCGGACGGCGAGCCGCTCGGCGGGGTCGGGTGCCAGGATCTGGGCAGAGGGCATACGGGCGGCCTTCACGGGGTCGGGTGCCGTCCGCTGGTCACGGATCGGCAGGGCGGTCGGGCCGGGCGGTCGGCCGCGGCCGTACGGGATCGAGGGCGCGGACCGGGCCGGGGTGACTGGCCGACCGGCCGGTCGGGTGTCCGGAAAACTGCGGTCGCCGCACCGGCCCTCTGGCCGGGCGCTGCCCCCTGTGGCATGTTGGCGCAGGCCCGCTCCCCCCACGAGCCGGGCCGGTCCGACGAGCTACCCTGACGAGCTGTCAGAACTGTTGAAGATCAGAGCATTTGACAGTTTCGCGGCCATCCGGCCGGAGCGTCCAGCATGCGGATCTGGCAGCAACCTGCATGTCCCCAACGTGCAGCGAACCATGACCGGGGGTACCTCCTTGCCGGACACCACGGCTCCCGACCCCGTACCGCGGCTCGACACCGCCGCCGTCCGGCTCTTCGACCTGGCGCTGGCCAACGGCCGGCTCGACCGCTCCCGCCCCGGCCAGGAGGCCCCGGACCTCGACCGCGAGCAGTTCGACCGGGCCTGCGAGGTGCTGCTGCGGCTGCGGCTGCTCCGCCCGGCACCCCAACGGCCCGACCAGCTGGTGCCGATGAGCCCCGAACTGGCCGCCGCCGGGGTGACCGCACCGCTCGAACGGGAGATCGCCGGCACCGCCGAACGGGTCCGGGCGATCCGCGAGGAGTTCGGCGCCCTGATGCCCCGCTACCGCTCCGCCCGGCGCGGCACCGCCCGGCACGATCCGGTCGAACTGCTGACCGACCCGGAGGTCGCCGCGGCCGTCTTCGCCGAGGAGAGCGCCCGCTGCCGGCAGGAACTGTTCACCGTGACACCCGGCGGCCTGCCCGCCGCCACCGACGGCGACCCCGGGTTCGCCGCCCTCGGCCGCGGCGCCCGGCTGCGCACCCTGTGCCGGGCCGCGCCCGCCGCACCCGGCCCGCAGCGCGAGCGGATCGACCGGCTGATCGCCGCCGGCGCCGCCTACCGCGCCCTGCCCGAACTGCCCGCGCCCGCGACGGTGATCGACCGCAGCACCGCCTTCCTCGCCCACCGCGAACCCGACGGCTCCACCGGCACCGTCCTGCTGCGCGACCCCGGCGCGGTCGCCCACCTCTGCCAGGCCCTGGACCTGCTCTGGGCCGCCGCCGTCCCCTGCCACGGCCGCCGACCCGCCGCCACCGGCGGCCCGCTCGCCAGCGGGGTCCACCGGGCCGTGGTCCGGATGCTCGCCGAAGGCGCCAAGGACGAGGTGATCGCCCGCCGGCTCGGCGTCTCGCTGCGGACCTGCCGGCGGCACATCGCCGAGATCCTGGAGACCCTCCAGGCCGACAGCCGGTTCCAGGCCGGGGTGCTCGCCGAACGCGCCGGGCTCACCACCGCCGGACCCCAGCCGTAGTGCCGGGGGCCGGCAGGGCAGCGCCGGGCGTACGGGCGGGGCCCGCGCGCGGGCGCCGGGGCGTACGGGCGGCGCGGGCGCGGCGGCCACGTCACCACCGGTCCGTTCCGGTCGTCGGGCGACGATTGCGGACTGCGCCCGCCGCGGCGCCCCGCCCGCCGGTAGCATCCGGTCAGCCGACAGGAGGAGTGCCAGTGACGGTGATCGCGGTGACCGGCCATCTCCACCTCACCGACCCGACCGTCCACCTGGTCCGCGCGGCCCTCGGCCGCCTGCTGGCCGGCCACCCCGCCGCCGCCCTCACCGGCGTCTCCTGCCTGGCCCCGGGCGCCGACGCCCTGTTCGCCGACGCCGTGCTGGCCGCCGGCGGGGCCCTGGTCGCGGTGATCCCCTCCCCCGCCTACCGGGACACCGTCGACGCCGGCTACACCGCCGAGTTCGACCGGCTCCGGCACGCCGCCGCCGAGGTGCTCGTCCTGCCGTTCGACACCCCGGACGCCGACGCCTACGAAGCGGCCAACACCGAACTGCTGCGCCGGGCCGACCTGTTGGTCGCGGTCTGGGACGGCCTGCCCGGCAACGGCCGCGGCGGCACCGCCCACATGGTCGCCGCCGCCCGCCGGGCCGGCATCCCGGTCGAGGTGGTCTGGCCGGAGGGCGCCGGCCGCCGCCCCGCCCCGCCGGCCTGAGACCCCCGCCTAACGCTTGGTGCCGTCCACGATCAGCGGCGCGCTGCCGCCCGCCCCCGAGCCGCACGGGCTGGCGTACACCGGGTTCTTCTCGGCCGCGGCCTTGAACGCGTCGATGCACTGGCTCATCAGGATCCGGTCGGTCAGCGAGTTGGCGATCACCGTGTTGGCCTGGGCCTGGCTCTCCGCCTCGATCCGGCGCTTCTCCGCCTCCGCCTTGGCGGTCAGCACCGCGGCCGCGGCCTGCTCGGTCGCCTGGTCCTGCTGGATCTTCTGGTCGATCGCCTTCTGCAGGACGTCACTGGGCTTGACGTTGCGCAGGTTCACGCCGTTCACGATGATCCCGCGCGGCGCCAGCCGGCCCGTGATGATCTGCTCCATCTCGGAGTTGATGACCTCCCGCTGCGAGGCGTAGCCCTCCACGCTGGTGTGCTTGGCGAAGACGTTGCGCACGATCTCCCGGGTGTCCGGGTAGACCAGCCGCTGCTGGACGCCGTCCGAGCTGCCGGACAGCTTGTAGAGCGCCAGCGCGTGCTGCGGGTCGATCGACCACTTCACGGTCAGGTCGACGTACAGCACCCCGCCCTCGGACGAGCGGACCTCGACCGTGTCGTTGCCGGTCAGGTTGAGGTCCGAGGGCCGGGTCGAGAACGTGGTGACCTCGGTCAGCGGCGTCTTCAGGTGCAGCCCCGGCTGCCAGGTCGAACCCACCGAACCGAGCGAGGTCGGCACCCCGACCTGGTACGGCTCCACCACGTACACGAACGTGCTCAGCCCCAGCAGCAGTCCGACCGCACCCACCAGCACCCCGGTGAGCATCGCGAACCGGAACTCGACCACGGAACGGCGCCTGAGCACCACCAGCACGACGCCGGCGGCAAGAAGCAGGATCGAGAAGTAGAACATCGTCGCATCCCCCCTGGTCACACATCAGGACACCAGCAGCGTAGGGACACCGGCCCGTTCTCATCAGCCGAACCGAGATGCTGACCATCAGCCAGGGTGGATTCGGCCGGTCAGCGCGCCTGCTCCGGGAGCCCCTCGCGGACCCGGCGGGACACCGCGAACGCCTGGAGGTCCAAGGTCCCCGGGGCGTCGGCCACCCCCGGGCCGCCCGCCCGCACCCAGTCGGTGATGTCGTCCAGCATGTCGTCCTGGAACACCCAGCCCAGCCACACCGGCCGCCCACCGGCCCGCCGGCCCTCCGCCGAGGGACTGACCACCACCACGTTGGCGTGGTCGCAGACGTCCAGGCAGTCGACCACCCGGACCTTGCCCGCCGTACCCACGTCCGCCTTCAACTTCGCCACCTGGCCGGGGTGGTCCACCCCCGGGTACTTGGCGGCCACGCCGCAGCAGCACCCCCGGCAGACCGTCACCGTCACCGGCGCGGCCGGGGCGACGGGTTCCTTGCGGGGCATGCGGGCCATCGGTCTCCTCCCACCGGGGCCCACCACCAGGACCGGCGGCGGACCACTCGATCCTCCGCCGATTCTCCCCCACCACCCCGCCCCCCAGCGAGGCACCCCCAACGACCAGCCCCCCAGGGGCGCGAGGAACTGCGCGCAGCGGAAGACCCCCACCTCAAACCCGGCAACGCACGACACCCCCACCCACCCTCGCCACCCACGCCCCCACACGCTCCCGCCCCGCGCAGTTCCCCGCGCCCCTGACGAGCAACCCACTCAGGGGCACTGGGAGCATCCCCCGGCCTCAGGCCGTTGCCTGCGCCGCCGCCCGCCCTGCCGCGCGGCCGGAGAAGATGCACCCGCCGAGGAAGGTCCCCTCCAGGGAGCGGTAGCCGTGGACGCCGCCGCCGCCGAACCCGGCTGCCTCGCCGGCCGCGTAGAGGCCGTCCAGCACGGACCCGTCCGCCCGCAGCACCCGCGAGGACAGGTCGGTCTGGAGTCCGCCGAGCGACTTGCGGGTGAGGATGTTGAGCCGGACGGCGATCAGCGGGCCGGCCTTGGGGTCGAGCAGGCGGTGCGGGGTGGCGGTGCGGATGAGCTTGTCGCCGAGGTAGCGGCGGGCGCCGTGGATGGCGGTCACCTGGAGGTCCTTGCTGAACGGGTTGGCCATCTCCCGGTCGCGGGCCTCGATCTCGCGCCGCAGCGCGGCCTCGTCGATCGGCGCTTCGGGGGTCTTGGCGTTCATGCCCCGGACCAGTTCGGTGAGGGTGTCGGCGACCACGAAGTCGGCGCCGTGCTTCTTGAACGCCTCGACCGGCCCGGTCGCGCCCGGCAGCGCCCGTCCGAGCACGCCCTTGACGGACTTCCCGGTGAGGTCGGGGTTCTGCTCGGAGCCGGAGAGCGCGAACTCCTTCTCGATGATCTTCTGGGTGAGGACGAACCAGGTGTGGTCGTGCCCGGTGGTCATGATGTGTTCGAGGGTGCCGAGGGTGTCGAAGCCGGGGAACAGCGGGACGGGCAGCCGGTTGCCGCGGGCGTCGAGCCAGAGCGAGGACGGCCCGGGCAGGATCCGGATGCCGTGCCGGGCCCAGATCGGGTCCCAGTTCTCGATGCCCTCGGTGTAGTGCCACATCCGGTCGCCGTTGATCAGGTGGCCGCCGGCCGCGCCGGCGATGCCCAGCATCAGGCCGTCGACGTGCGCGGGAACGCCGGACAGCAGCCGCTCGGGCGGGGTGCCGAGCCGGGCCGGCCAGGCCTTGCGGACCAGTTCGTGGTTGCCGCCGATCCCGCCGGAGGAGACGACCACCGCCTGGGCCCGGAGTTCGAAGGCCCCCGCGACCTCGCGGGAGCTGGCCTCGCCGCGGCGGACGTCGCTCGGCACCAGTACCTCGCCGCTGACGGTGTCGACGGCGCCCGCCGTGGCGGCCAGCCCGGTGACCCGGTGCCGGAACCGCAGTTCCACCCGGCCGGCGGCGACCGCCGCCCGTACCCGCCGGGCGAACGGCTCGACCAGGCCGGGTCCGGTGCCCCAGGTGATGTGGAAGCGCGGCACCGAGTTGCCGGGGCCGCTGGCGAGCAGTCCGCCGCGTTCGGCCCAGCCGACCACGGGGAAGAACCGCACGCCCTGGCGGTGCAGCCAGGAGCGCTTCTCCCCGGCCGCGAAGTCCACGTAGGCCTCGGCCCACCGGCGGGGCCACTCGTCCTCGGGGCGGTCGAAGCCGGCCGTGCCGAGCCAGTCCTGCCAGGCGAGTTCGTGCGAGTCGCGGATCCGCATCCGGCGCTGTTCGGGCGAGTCCACCAGGAACAGCCCGCCGAAGGACCAGTGGGCCTGACCGCCGAGGTTGGTCTCCGGTTCCTGGTCGAGGAGGATCACCTTGCGTCCCGCGTCGGCGAGTTCGGCGGTGGCGACCAGGCCCGCGAGGCCGGCTCCGATCACGATGACGTCGGCGTCCAGTGCCATGCGAACGGTCCTCCAGGGCTCGGTGGGTGCCCCGATACTGCGGCCTGCGGGCCCCGGGGTCAACCGGCGGGTAACAAACCGTCCGGCGGAATTGCGCTCCACCCCGTAGCCGAATTGCCGTCCCCCCGCCGGTGGAAATGCCGGCGGATATCGGCGCCGCGCGCGGCGGACGGCCGGAAGTAGCCCCTCCCCGCTCCCGCCAAGGGCGGATCGCCCACGATGCACCGCGGCCGGACAGCGTGCACCGCGACGGGAGACGGCGCACCGCAACGGGAGCGGCCCGGGACACCGGGGTCCTCCGGTGTCCCGGGCCGAGGCCGGGCGGGGTGCGCGGGCGGCGGGGTCAGCGTGCCGCGCGGCGCCGTCGCAGCAGGGCGGCGGAGACCACCACCGCGGCGACGGCGGCCAGCACCGCGGCCACCGCGATGACCCAGTTGGGGCCCGCATCGGCGGAGTCCGCCGTCTCGGCCACGGCCGCCGGGGTACCGGTCGGCGCCGCGGACGACGGGGGCACGGCCGGGCCGGCCGTGCCCCCCTCACCGGCCGTGGTGCCCGGCACCGCGGTCACCGTGAGGTCGGCCTGGCCGCGGCCGAGCGCCGGGAACCCGGACTCGACGGTCACCGCCCAGTGGCCGGGCGGCAGGGCCAGCGCGGTGGTGAAGGTCCCGGGGGTGCCGGCCACCGCCTCCAGCTTCCAGGGGCCGACCGTCCGGCCGTCGTCGGCGGTCGCGCTGAGGGTCGCGGCGACCTTGTCGGTGACCGGGTCGTTGTCGTTCGCCCAGGTGGCGGCGGCCCGGGTGTGGCCGTCCCCCAGCGCGGAGATCTTGAAGACGATGGTGTCGCCGTGGGCGCCGGCCTGGCCGGCCCCGCCCAGGACGGCGAGGCCGGCCATCACGGCGGCTGCGGCGAGCGTGCGGATGCGCATGCGGTGGCTCCTCGGACGGTCGTGCGGGGTGCGGGAGTGCGGTCGAGCGGTGGTGCGGTGCAGCGGTGGTGGTGCGGAACGGGCCGCGGTACGCAGCACCGCCGGGCGCCTGGGCGCCGCGGCGGATTCGCGTACCGGGGGTGGGGCGGGAGGTCGGTCCCGCCCCACCGGTGCGGGCGGTCTAGGAGACCGGCTGGATGGTCCAGTTCTGGTAGGACTGCTCGTTCGCCTTCTGCAGTTCCAGCAGCCAGCCGCCGTAGTACCAGCGCTTGCTGGCGCCGAGCACCAGCGAGGAGCCCTTGGCGGTCAGCGTGTAGCCGCTGCCGCTGGCGTTGACGGTCCACTGCTGGGTGTCGGCGCTGCTGCACGGCTGCTGCATCACGTACTGGCCGGCCACCGCGTTGCCGCCGATCTGCAGGCACTTGTCGGAACGCACCGAGCGGATCCGCAGGTTGCCGCCGCCCTGGTCCTCGAACGTCCACTGCTGGTTGGCGTAGCCGGTGCGCTGGTAGCCGATCAGCACGGCGCCGTCGTTGGTCGAGCCGCCCCACATGTCGGCGGCCTGGCCGGTCAGGCTGTTGGTCATCGTGTACTTGGTGCCGGGCTTGGTCGGGCCGGGGCCCGCGGCCTTCGGGGTGCGGAAGGAGGCCTCACGACCGGCCTTGCCCGCCTTGCCGGACTGGTCGCGCACCGCGACGGCGATCTTGTACGCGGTGTCGGGGCGCAGGTTGATCAGGCGCACCGCGGTGGAGCGGACGGTGCCGAGGGTGCGGCCGTCCAGCACGATGTCGTAGCCGCTCGCGCCGGCCGTCTGGGACCAGCTCAGCACCACGGAGTTCTGGGTGAGCTGACCGATCGCCACGTCGGGCGCGACCGGACCGCCGGTCGGGCTGGGGCTGGCGGTCGGGCTCGGGGAGCCGGTCGGCGACTTGGTCGGGCTCGGGCTCGGGCTCGGGTTGGGCGACGGGCTGCCGGTCTTGGTCGCCGTGGCGGTCGGGGTCGGCGTCGGGTTGGGGCCGGTGCCGCCGCCGGAGATCAGGAACTGGTTGTTGGCCACGTTCCAGTGGGTGGTGAGGTAGCTGCCCGCGGCCGGGTTGGTGTTGTAGTAGTCGTCGTGGTTGCAGTCCAGCCGGTCGTCACTGGCGCGGTTGGGGCACTTGGTGACCATCTGCGGGTAGTACGGCGCGTCCGAGTAGCACATGATGTCCCACTCGTCGACGCAGTGGCCGGCCTTGCTGCTGTTGGGCGCGCTGTTGTTGACCGCGCCGAGGTTGTGGCCGAGCTCGTGGGCGGCGGTGGAGCCGCCCCAGCAGCCGCCGTCGGTACGGCCGTAGGACGGGCCGAAGTTGCTCAGGTTGTCCTTGCCGGGGCGCTCGTCACCGGCGAAGGTGCCGATGCCGCAGTAGACCTGGGCATCCGCGAAGATCATGTACTTGCGGTCCTTGCGGTTGAACCCCTGCTGGGCCAGCGCGTTGTTGGTGGCGCCGAACTCCTGCAGCGCGGAGGCCGAGAGCTCGACGTTCAGCACCGCGGCCGAGCAGTCGGACTCGGTGACGAAGCGGATGTGCCGGGTGCCGCCGGTCTCCTCGGCACTGGCGTTGTAGATGACGTCGGCGTCGGCCGCCCACTTCTTGAACGAGGGCAGGTACTGGCCGAAACGGTCCTTGCCGGGGGCGTGCACGTACAGCACCTGGACCCGGTTGCCGGTGCTGCCGTCGCCGTCGCAGACCACGGCGGTGCCGGCGGCGGCCGCGGCGGCGGAGGCGGGGGTACCGCCGGCGGCCGGGGCCTCGGAGGCCAGCGCGCTGCCGGACTGGACGTCGAAGACGGTCTGCCCGCCGAGCAGGTCGGCGGCGGACGGCGCGGCGTCGGAGGCGACGGTCAGCGCGGCCGGCTCGGCGGCGGCGGCCGCGACGGGCTTGGCGTCCTGGTGGATGTCGACGCCCTTGGGCGCCTCGTCCGGGCCGTGGGTGCACAGACCCGCGTCGGACACCTTGTACACACCGGCACACTTGTCGCCACCTGCGGCGGGAACCAGGCCGGTGTACACCATGCCCTTCCCGGTGTCGCTGGCCGGCACCGCGGTGACCGGGGCGGGGGCCTCGTTGTGCAGCGGTCCGGCCGCCGGGCCTATCTCCTGGGTGACGGCGGCGTCGGCGGAGACGACGACCGGCCGGTCGCCCTCCAGCGCGGTGCCGATCGTGACGGCTCCCGCGATGAGGCCTGCTGTCACGGTGGCTGCCACCAGCAGCCGGCCACGGCGGTTTCGGCGGCGGTGCGTGACCGCTCCCCTGCGTCCCATGCGTGTCTCTCCCTCATCGGCAGGTGTCGGTCGTGGGTGCCGACACCTAGGAGACGGGTGGGACGGGAGGGGATAACGGAAAATCGCACAGATTTTTTTCGGACAGGTTGGCGAGGCTCTCGGGCCACCCGTGGAAGCCATGCCATCGCTCCACCATGGAGCGTAATTCCCAAGGAAGTTGACCAGGATTCAGCAGCAATTCGCTGGGGCGGAAACCTGGACACCCCGTTAACGTGCCAGTAACTTACCAATCAGTAAGACGCTGTGGCCCAGCTCACGTACCCCACCACCCACCCTCGTTTCTCTCCCCCAGGAGGAACCGTGCTCGGCCCTGCCCTGAAGCGAAAGTCCGTCCTGGCCGGCGGCGTGCTGCTGTCCGCCGCACTCACCGCGCTCACCGCGCTCGGTGCCCCCGCCCAGGCCGCCGGCGGCACCGGCAAGTACGTGGCGCTCGGCGACTCCTACGCCGCCGGCGCGGGCGTGCCCGGCCAGTCGGCCGGCCTGTGCCTGCGCTCCGACCACAACTACGGACACCTGGTCGCCGCCGCCCTCAAGAGCAGCGCGTACACCGACACCACCTGCTCGGCCGCCAAGATCAAGGCCATCACCTCGGCCCAGTACGACGCCTTCATCCGGGTGAACGACCCTCAGATCGACTCGGTCACCGCCGACACCGAACTGATCACCGTCGGCATCGGCGGCAACGACCTGGGCACCTCCGACCTCGGCATCGCCGACGTGATCGCCACCTGCATCGGCGGCGCGGTGGTCAACCCGCTCGGCACCCCCTGCAAGGACCACTACGCCGACGGCCACTGGGACTGGAGCAGTTGGAGCTGGCAGTGGGGCACGGACACCCTGCGGCAGCGGATCGACGCGGCCCGCCCGCAGCTCGCCGACGCCCTGCAGCGGATCCACGCCAAGGCGCCGAAGGCCAAGGTGCTGCTGGTCGGCTACCCGTCCGTGCTGCCCGACGACGAGTGGAACTGCGTCGGCCGCCAGCCCGTCACCGTCGGCGACGTGGCCTACCTGCGCGGCGTGCTCGGCAGTCTCAACTCGATGCTGGCCTCCACCGCGGCCGCGAACGGCACCACCTACGTGGACACCGCGACGCCGACCAAGGGCCACGACATCTGCTCGGACGACCGCTGGATCGAGGGCACCATCCCGCACTCGCTCGCCGTCCCGTTCCACCCGAACGCGACCGGCGAGGCGGTGATGTCCCGCGCCGTGCTGAAGACGCTCGGCCGCTGACACCGACGGAACGGGGCGGGACCGCTGTGCGCGGCCCCGCCCCGTTCCGTTCACCGCCGCCGGGTCACGGCTTGACGCGGACCACCTGCGGGTCGTGGTCGCTGGCCTGGTTCGCGAACTCGCTGTTGATGTGCACCACGTCGTACTTGGCGTGGGTCAGCCCGGGGCTGACCAGGATGTGGTCCAGCACCTGGGAGTTGCCCTGGTAGACGTAGGAGTAACGCTGCTTCTCCGGGAGCTCGTTCACCAGGTCGCGCAGCACGCAGTCCTTGGTCAGCGCGGTCAGCGCCGGGGAGAACTGGTAGTCGTTGAAGTCGCCGAGCGAGACCACCTTGGCCTGCGGGTCGGCGGCCAGCAGCTTGGCGACGAAGGCCTGCTCGATGCCGGCCTGCTTGACCCGCTGCACCTCGGAGGAGCGGGTCGGCGCCTGGAAGCGGCTGTCGATGCCCTGGTCGCCGCCCTTGCTGTTGAAGTGGTTGGCGATGACGAAGACCTTCTTGCCCTTGAACGAGAACTGGCCGACCAGCGGCTTGCGGCTGGTGTTCCAGGCCTCGTTGCCGGGGTCGATCCGGCCCGGGGAGGCGGTCAGCGCGGTGGTGCTCCCCTTGCCGGTGACGTCCACCGCGGTGGTGGCGCCGCCGCCGGCGATGTCGGTGAAGGAGACCCGCTGCGGGTTGAACAGGAAGACCTGGCGGATGTTGCCGCCGGGCTCGCCACCGTCCTTGTTGTTCTCCGGGTTGATGGAGCGCCACTCGTACGCCGGGCCGCCGGCCGCCTTGATCGCGGCGATGAACTTGGCCACGGTGGCGCCGGCGTCCACGGTGCCGTCGTTGGTGGCGCCGTTGTTGTCCTGGATCTCCTCCAGGGTGACGATGTCGGGCGAGCGCAGGTTGGTCACCACGCCCTTGGCGAGCTCGCCGAACTTGCTGTCCGGGTCGCTCGGGTCGAGGTTCTCCACGTTGTAGGTGGCGATGGACAGCTCGCCGGCCGCCGCCTCCTTGGTGACCTCACGCTGCAGGCCGTTGTCCTGGAGTGCGCCGAGGGTGGACGCCACCAGGGTGTAACCGCCGAACTGGTTGTAGTCCAGCGGGCCGGAGGTCACGCCCTGCAGCCGGTCACCGACGTTGGCCAGCGGGAACGGCTTCTCTGCCTCGGGCGCGAGCGCCTGCACCATCAGCCGGCCGGAGTTGGGCCTGTCGTAGCCCAGGTAGATGGCGCCGCCGCGCTTGGACTTCTCGTCCTGGCGCCGGGCCTCCACCCACAGCTCGTGGTACTGGTCGGTGGCCTGCACCACGCGGACGTTCTTGACCTGGACGTTCATCCCCTCCAGGGACTCGAACAGGTCCAGCGCGTAGCTGCCGGGCTTGAGGATGTTGGCCTCGATCGTGCCGCCGGCCGCGTCGGCGGTGTACGCCTCGGGGATGGAGTCATCGTTCAGCACCACCGGGGCGGGCACCGGGTTTCCGGAGGAGACCACGGTGACCAGCGGGTTGGTCAGCTCGGTGACGGACTGGCTGCCGCCGGCCTGGTTCGGGTAGTACTCGCTGACCTTGGCGGTGACCAGGACCGCGTCACCGGCCTTGACGGTCGGGGTGGCGCTGCCGGTGTAGACGAACACGCCCTCGCTGGTGGCCGGGTCGGCGTCCGGGTTGGTGTCCTGGATCCAGAAGCCCTTGGAGCCGTAGGTGCGCACGCCGGTGACCACGCCGGGGATGCCCTGGATGGTCTGGCCGGCCTTGGGCGAGATGCGGGTGTTGCCCTGGATGTCGTGGATCCGCACCGAGCCGGGCTCGGTCGGGTTCGGCGGGGTGGTCGGGCCGCCGGTGGTGTCGCCCTTGCTGTTGGTCGGCGTCGGGTCGCCGGCCTTGAGGTCGGCCGCGTTGTCGTCGGTGTCGGCGAGGTCGGCCGCACGGGCCACCGAGGCGGTGTTGCTCGCGCCGGCGGCAGGGCCGCTGCCCTCGCGGACCACGGCGGTGCCGAAGCCCACCAGGTCGCGGACCTTCGGGTCGGCGGCGCAGTCCGCGGCGGTCTTGCAGGTGAGCGCGGTGGTGCCCTGCACCAGGGCGACGGTGCCGGCCGTGCCGGACAGCGCGAGGGTGCCGGTGGCGTCCGGGGCGGGCAGCTCGACGGTGCCGCCGGTGCCGGCCGACTCGGCGACCAGGAAGCGGCCGCCGGGGGCTATCGAACCGGTCAGCGGGGTGACGCTCCAGGTGGAGGTCGGGCCGGGGCTGGCCGAGATGTACTGCACGCTCCAGCCGGTCAGGCCGAACGCGGCGCCGCCCTTGTTGGCGAGCTCGATGAAGTCGTTCTTCAGGGTGGCGCCGGAGTTGCCGCCACCGCCGTAGACCTCGGAGATCACCGCGTCGGCGGAGGGCGCGGCAACGGCGCCCGGCAGCGGGACCAGGACGAGCGAGGCCGCGACGCCGGCCGGGATGATGGTGGCGCGCAGCAGCGCCCGGCGTGAGCGGGCGGCGGTGGGCTTGGACACCGGTATCAGGACTCCTTAGGTCTGCCCGGCCGTCACGGCGGGCCGGTTCCGGGCAGCGAGGTGGCCCGGCCGACGGGAGGTCTCCGGGCGCTTGAGGGTGTGTCAGAGCGCTTACTACTCGCGTAGATCCGAAGCCTGTGGGCGCTTCGGCGAAGCCAAGATACGCGCGTAGAAAATGACCCGACAAGGGCCTGTGCGTTAACTCTTGGCGCAGACACGTCCAACCGTCGCCCACCCCGGCCGGCCCGGGCCGTTCATGATCCACCATTTTCCAACGTGCGGGTTCCGGGCTGTTGATTTCGGTCAGTCCTCGCCCGGCGCCGAGTGCCGCGCCGAACGGACGGTGTGTCAACACTCTTGACGCGGCCATGAAACGGCGCTGTCATGTGTGACATTACGTTGGAACGCGTTGGCTTTGGTTGCTTTCTGATCGCCTTCGCAACCGGCCACCTCTCACCCGCAGGAGCCCTCACGTGCTGTCCCGCAGAGCCTCCTGGCGCCGCCGTTCGGCGTCCGCGCTCACCTCGCTCGCGTTACTCACCGGCGGCGTGGCCCTCACCGCGGCCGTCCAGCTGGCCGGCGCCCCGCCAGCCCTCGCCCTCGCCAACGGACTCGCCCTCACCCCGCAGATGGGTTTCAACAACTGGAACTCCACCTGGTGCGGGGACGACTTCGACGAGGCGATGGTCAAGGGCATCGCCGACCTCTTCGTCTCCAAGGGCCTCAAGGACGCCGGGTACCGGTACGTCAACCTCGACGACTGCTGGGCCCTGCCCGCCCGCGACGCGGCCGGCAACCTGGTGCCCGACCCGGTCCGCTTCCCGCACGGCATCAAGGCGCTGGCCGACTACGTGCACGACAAGGGCCTCAAGTTCGGCCTCTACTCCAGCGCCGGCAGCAAGACCTGTGACGTCAAGGGCTTCCCCGGCGGCCTCGGCCACGAGCAGCAGGACGCCAACCTCTGGGCGTCCTGGGGCGTCGACTACCTGAAGTACGACAACTGCAACAACCAGGGCGTGGACGCCCAGCAGCGCTACAAGGCGATGCGGGACGCGCTCGCGGCGACCGGCCGCCCGATCCTGTTCTCGATCTGCGAATGGGGCGCCAACCAGCCCTGGGGCTGGGCGCAGCCGGTCGGCAACTCCTGGCGCACGACCGGGGACATCAGCGACACCTGGTCCAGCATGATCACCATCGCGCACCAGAACCAGCAGCTCGCCCCGTACGCCCGGATCGGCGCCTGGAACGACCCGGACATGCTGGAGGTCGGCAACGGCGGCATGACCGACACCGAGTACCGCACCCACTTCAGCCTCTGGGCCCAGATGGCCGCCCCGCTGCTGATCGGCACCGACCTGCGCACCGCGGACCCCGAGACGCTCGCGATCCTGACCAACAAGGACGTGATAGCCGTCGACCAGGACCCGCTGGGACGGCAGGGCACCGTGGTGTCCTCCACCGGCGGCAAGGTGGTGATGTCCAAGCCGCTCGCGGACGGCAGCCGCTCGGTCACCCTGACCAACGAGGGCTCGTACACCGCCACCGTGGCCACCACCGTCCAGGCGGTCGGCATCGGCGGCGCCACCTCGTACGCCGTCAAGGACCTGTGGAGCAAGCAGAGCAGCAGCACCACCGGTGCGATCAGCGCCTCGGTGCCGCCGCACGGCACGGTGATGCTCCGGGTCACCCCGGGCACCCCGGTCCCCCCGCCGGGCGGCATGAACCGGCTGAGCGACCTGTCCTGGAGCTCCGCGGTCAACGGCTGGGGCCCGGTGGAGCGCGACCGCTCCAACGGTGACACCGCGGCCGGCGACGGGCGCACCATGGCGCTGCGCGGCACCCAGTACAGCCGCGGCCTCGGCGTCCACGCGGGCAGCGAGGTCGGCTACTTCCTCGGCGGCACCTGCCGCAACCTCACCGTCGACGTCGGCGTCGACGACGAGACCGGCGGCAACGGCTCGGTGGACTTCCAGATCTGGAAGGACGACGCCAAGGTCGCCGACAGCGGCCGGCTGACCGGCCGCGACGCCGTCAAGCACCTGAGCGCCGACCTCACCGGCGGCACCCGGCTGCGGCTGGTGGTCACCGACGCCGGCGACGGCATGAGCTACGACCACGCCGACTGGGCCGAGCCCCGGCTCGCCTGCGGCGGCGGCCCCTCGGCCGGCACCCACCCGCTGAGCGACCTGCCCTGGTCCGCCGCCGTCAACGGCTGGGGCCCGGTCGAGCACGACCGCAGCAACAACGAGGCCCCCGCCGGGGACGGCCACCCGATCACCGTCCAGGGCGCCACCTACGCCAAGGGCCTCGGCACCAACGCGTACAGCGAGATCACCTACTACCTCGGCGGCGACTGCACCGGCCTGACCACCGACGTGGGCGTGGACGACGAGTCCGCGACCCGCGGCTCGGTGGTCTTCCAGATCTGGAAGGACAACACCAAGGTCGCCGACAGCGGCCTGCTCACCTACCAGGACGCGGCCAAGCACCTGACCGCCGACCTGACCGGAGCGCTGGAGCTGCGCCTGGTGGTCACCGACGGCGGCGATGGCGCCGCCTCCGACCACGCCGACTGGGCGGCCCCGCAGCTGACCTGCTGACCTGCTGACCACGGTCCGACCCGGTCACGCGCGCGAGGCCCGCCCGACGGCTGTCGGGCGGGCCTCGCACGGCTGGTCCGGGGCCTGCTCAGTCGGCCTCCACGGCGGCCGGCTCGCGCAGCGCGGTCGACCACTTCTGCTCGACCTTGCCGAACTTCCAGTACGCGGCCGCCACCGCCCAGGTGAGCACGAACAGGCCGACGATGGCGTAGCCGACCAGGTTGAGGTCCAGCTCGGCGATCCAGCCGACCGGGCCGGCGGTGATGTCCAGCTTCTCGGAGAGCAGGCCGATCAGCTCGATGCTGCCGATCACCAGGGCGACCAGCACGGACAGGCCGGTCACCGTGAGGTTGTAGTAGATCTTGCGGACCGGCTTGGAGAACGCCCACTCGTAGGCGAAGTTCATGAACGAGCCGTCGATGGTGTCCAGCAGGCTCATACCGGCCGCGAACAGCACCGGCAGCACCAGCAGCGCGTACCAGGGCAGCGAGAAGGCGGCCGCGCCGCCGGCCAGCACCAGCAGCGAGACCTCGGTGGCGGTGTCGAAGCCGAGGCCGAACAGCAGGCCGACCGGGTACATGTGCCAGGACTTGGTGACGGCCCGGGTGACCCGGCCGAGGATCCGGTTCATGAAGCCGCGCTTGTCCAGCTGGCGCTCCAACTCGGCCTCGTCGTAATCGCCTTCGCGCATCCGGCGGAAGACCTTGAGGATGCCGTTGAAGGCGCCCAGGTTGATCAGGCCGATCAGCAGCAGGAAGGTGCTGGAGACGCTGACGCCGATCAGGCCGGTCGCGTTGTGCAGGGAGGACTCGTCCGACTCCACCTGGCCGGCCAGCGACTGGATGCCGAAGGCGAGCAGCGCGCACAGCCCGAAGACGATCGACGAGTGGCCGAGCGAGAACCAGAAGCCGACCGACAGCGGGCGCTTGCCCTGGCCCATCAGCTTGCGGGTGGTGTTGTCGATCGCGGCGATGTGGTCGGCGTCGAAGGCGTGCCGCATCCCCAGGGTGTAGGCGGTGAGGCCCATGCCCGCCCCGAAGACCTGGCCGCCGACGTCATAGTGGTGCGGCGCGATGACCGCCAGCAGGGTGAACCAGCCGATCACGTGCAGGGCGAGGATGAACGCACCCATCCCCGCGAGGCGGATCCACTCGTCCCGGGTGAGCCGGTCGCGGAGACGGCTAGGCGCTGGCATGGGGGGTCCTCTCGGTACGGGGGTCGAGCCGGGACAGTTTTCCCTGCTGTTGTACCCATGTGCAAATCATGTGCAACAGCGAATTCCCCTCGCCTGCCTGTATCTCGCATGCCGGATGCCCGAAGCCCCCGAGAAATGTCATGAACCGTACATGGATCGGCCATCCGCCGAACCTTTCGGCCCCTGTGTCTACGCGCGGATACTCTCCCTCGCTCGTCCCGCCCGAATCCCCAACCCCCCTCGGAGGAACGACAGATGACCAGCTTCCGCCCGGCCCGCCGGGCCGCCGGCGCCGCCGCAGCAGCCGCGCTGACCGCCGCCCTCACCGCCCTCGCGGTCCCGGTGCCGACGGCCGCCGCCACCACCGCCCCCGTCGCCGCGGCGGCCAAGCACCGGGTGCTGTTCGACAACACCAAGGCCGAGACGGCCGGCAACGCCGACTGGATCATCAGCACCGCCCAGCCCGACCCGCTCACCCAGAACCCGAACCCCAGCACCGAGAAGAGCTGGACCGGCGCCCTCTCCGCCTGGGGCGTCGCCCTGCAGAAGACCGGCCAGTACAGCCTCAAGACCCTGCCCGCCGGACAGACCATCACCTACGGCACCGGCGGCACCCTCGACCTCGCCAACTTCGACACCTTCGTGCTGCCCGAGCCGAACACCAGATTCAGCGCGGCGGAGAAGACCGCGATCATGCGGTTCGTGCAGAACGGCGGCGGGCTGTTCCTGGTCTCCGACCACGTCAACAGCGACCGCAACAGCGACGGCTGGGACTCGCCGAAGATCATCAACGATCTGCTGACCGGCAACGGCGTCGACGACACCGACCCGTTCGGCTTCTCCGTCGACCTGCTCAACATCACCACCGACAACCCGCGCGCCGTCACCGACGCCGCCGACCCCGTCCTGCACGGCCCGTTCGGCACCGTCACCGGCTCGATCCTGCGCAACGGCACCACCTTCACCCTCAGGCCCGCCGACAACCCCGCCGTCAAGGGCCTGCTGTACCGCACCGGCTACAGCGGCACCACCGGCGCCTTCTTCGTCACCAGCACCTTCGGCGCCGGCCGGGTGGCCATCTGGGGCGACAGCTCACCCGCCGACGACGGCACCGGCCAGAGCGGCAACACCCTCTACAACGGCTGGAACGACCCCGCCGGCACCGACGCGGCCCTCGCCCTCAACGCCACCGCCTGGCTCAGCAAGGCGTAGTTCCGCAGGTCGACCTCCCGACCGGGGAAACCCGGGGCGGCGGGCTCCGCATCGGATGCGGGGCCCGCCGCCCTGGGTCTCCCGTCACATGGCGGGGGTGCCTGCCTGGTAGGCCAGGTCGGTGGTGGCCCAGGCGCCGCCGTTCGGGAGGTAGGTCAGGTTGAGGTGGCCGTTGCCGGCGTTGCGGCTGTAGAGGGCGAGGGTGCCGTCGTTGCCGAGCACCGAGCTGACGTTGCCGTCCGAGGTGGCGGCGCCGAAGCTGCCGGTCAGGTCACTGGTCTGCCAGGCACCGGCGGCCGGCTTGTAGGTGATCCGCAGGTGCCCGTTGGCCGCGTCCGCCGTCACCACCCCGAGCGTGCCGTTGGCCTGCAGGAACGCCACCGGAGCACCACCACCGGAGACCGCCGCCCCCACGTTGTCCGTCAGATCGAAGTTCTGCCAGCCGCCACTGGTCGGCAGGTAGGTCAGATTGACGTGACCGTTCAGGGAGTTACGGCTGAAGATCGACAGCGTGCCGGACGCATCGACCTGGGTGCTCACATCACCGTCGCTGACCGGAGCGCCGAAGCTGCTGGTCAGATCGGTGGTCTGCCAGCCACCGCCCGACGGCTGGTAGGTCACCCGCAGGTGCCCGTTGGCCGCGTCCGCCGTCACCACCCCGAGCGTGCCGTTGGCCTGCAGGAACGCCGCCGGAGCACCACCACCCGCGGCGGCCCCGCCCGTCATCCCCGTCAGATCCGCCGTCGCCCAGCCCCCACCCACCGGCAGGTACGTGACCTGCAGATGCCCCGAACCCGCATCACGCGTGAACGTCACCTGATTGCCGTCCGAGGCAATGATCGAACCCTTGTTGCCCAGCGCCGGCTTGGTGTTGGGCGCCGTCGGGGCGGAGTTGCTCAGTACCGGAGCGGCGTAGCCCGCGAGATGGACGGCGGTGCCGTTGACGGTCCATTCGTAGGCGCCGACCGTCCCGGGCATGCCGTTGTTCCGGGAGACCTTCCCGGGCGCTCCGCCCTGGTTGCCGCCGACGTAGTCGATCGTCCCGTTTCCGTTGACCGCGACCACGATCGCCACGTGGTCGTCCTCGGTGAAGGAGGAGCTGTAGCCGCTCGGGTGGAAGAACACCGCGTCACCGACGTGCGGGGTGGAGGACAGTCCGCCCTGGTTGTTGTTGGCGTAGGTCTGGAAGCTGTTGGCAAGGTTGTTCAGCACGCCCAGGTTCTTCGCGCCGTTCTGTGCCCAGACCCAGCCGGCGAAGTCGGCGCACCAGGCGTGGGCGGTGGTGCCGCCGGAGCAGCTCGAGGTCTGGCCGGTGCCGGACGCGTAGTAGCCGGCGCCTCCGTTGCCGCAGGCGTTGTTGCCGACCTGCCCCGCCGCGGTGGCGGCGATGTCGCTGCCGGTGGCCGCCTGGGCCGACGGAGCGGACAGGAGACCCAGTCCGGAGCCGAGCAGCAGGGCGGCGGCGCCGGCGGCCGTGGTCGTGCGACGAGACATGGACATGGTGACCCCTTCGGGAGGACGGTTCGGCTGGAACGCGCACGGGAGGCGCGGGGAGAGTTGGTGCGTCGGTCGACGCGGACCGCCCGGCGGCACGGGTCGGCGCGGACCGTCGCGGGGGAACAGCGCCGCACGCTCGACGCGGGAGCGGGTGGCCGGGGCCCGGGTACGGCGGAGGAGCGGCGGCGGTCCACTCGATGGCGGCGGGCCGGACGGCCGCCACCCGTTCAGCAGGCGGCGGCAGTCTCGCGCGGCGCGAGCGGCTCGGGTGGCAGGTAGCGCCGGTTGAGCCAGGGCGAGGCGCGGTGGCTCCGGGAGATCAGGGCGTGGGCCCGCTCGACGGCGTCGGGGTCACCGGCGCAGGAGCGGCCGAGGAAGTAGAGCAGGAGGTCGATCCGCCCGGGGGCGGGGCGCGCACTGACGTGCTGGAGTCCGTCGTCGGACAGCGCGTGGGCCCACAGGACGTCCACGATCTCGGCCCGTTCGTCCGACGGGACGGGCTCGCCGGACCGTCGGTGGATCAGGCTGGCGTAGGCGGCCTCCACGGCCGGCTCAGCCGCCCCAGCCGAGGCTGTCCTGGGACACCGTCCGGACGACGGGGGCACCGGCCTGGGTCGCGGCCGTGGCGACGGAGGGCGCGAGGACGATCGCGGCGACGGCGACGGAGGCGACCGCGGCGGCCTGGACGATACGGGCGCGGAACATGGTGGTGGTCCTTCGCTCGTGGTGCTGATGGTGTGGCAGTTCGGTACCGGTGGGGCGCCCCGCGGTTGGCGCTCCGTCCGGCCGCCGCCCCGGGTTCGTCCCCCTGGCGGCGAGGTACAGCTTTCCCGCTCGCCGCAGGCACCGGAAGACGTTCCGGATGGCGCCAACCGGACTGTCCGGAGACGGACATGGGTTCATGGACACGTCAGGCCGTGGACACCTCCGACGGCCCGGCGACCCATGACCCCACCTGCGCACATGCGCACGGGACGGCCCGAACGGCCAAAAACGATCTTGAGCAATCGATCGAAGGCCTGTTTGAATGCGGCGAGACGATCGCAGGCCCGACAGGGCCGGTGAACCAGGGGGACGGATGCTCGAGGTACTGGGACTGACCGCCGCGGCCGCAGGGCTGTACCAGGCGATGCTCGACCATCCCGGGACGGCCTGGACGAGCTCGCCGCCCGCTGCGGCCTGACCTCGACCCAGGCGCACGACCACCTCGACGAGTTGTCCCAGCTCACCCTCGTACGCGTCTCCGCCGAGCGCCCGGGGCAGATGCGCGCGGTCAGCCCCGAGATCGGCCTGGCCGGCATCCTCGCCGGCCAGGAGGCCGACCTCGCCGCACGCCAGGCCCAGCTGGCGACCTCCCGGGCCGCCGTCTCGCGCATGGTCGCCGAACGCGCTTCGCACCGGACGAACCACGGCGAACGCCTGCTCGGCATCGACGCCATCCACCATCGCCTCGAACGGATGGGCCACTGCGCCACCACCGAGATCCTCAGCAGCCAGCCCGGGAACCAGCGCCCCGAGGACCTCCTCGCGAGCCGCCCGGCCGACACCGAGGCGCTCGGGCGCGGGATCACGATGCGCACCCTCTACCAGAGCACGGTCCGCAACCAGCCCCACGTCACCGCCTACGCCCACTGGCTCCTCAGCCGGGACAGCGAGGTCCGCACCATCCCCGCGACCCCCCAGCGGCTGGTCATCGTGGACCGCGCCCAGGCCCTGGTCCCCATCGATCCCGCCGACAACCGCCAAGGCGCCCTCTACGTCACCGAGCCCGGGATCCTCGCCGCTCTGCTCGACCTCTTCGAGCAGGCCTGGAACACGGCCGTCCCGCTCGGCGCCGCCAGCCCCGAAGACCCCCGGACCAGCCTCACGCCCACCGAACGCGAGCTCCTGCGCCTACTGAGCTCCGGTCTCACCGACGACGCCGCGGGCCAGCGCCTCGGCATCTCGTCGCGGACGGTCGGCCGCCACATGTCCTCGATCATGGAGCGCCTGGGCGCCAGCAGCCGCTTCGAGGCAGGTATCAAGGCCGCCCACAGGGGCTGGCTCTGACCCGCCCCGGGCGGCGGGGCGCGGAGGGCCGCTGACCGGAACGACGCCGAGATGTCCACTATTGTCGGAATTCGGCGACCGCCGGCAGCCACCCCGCACCACCACCCACGCCCAGGGAGCAGGCACCATGCGGCACCCCACCTCGTACCCGTACCCGACCACCCGCGAGGACGTACACATCCCGCTGCCCGACGGCACCCTGCTGTTCGGCCGGATCTGGCGGCCCGTCACCGAGCGGCCGGTACCGGCCCTGCTGGAGTACCTGCCGTACGGGCTGACCGACCGGACCGCCGCGCGGGACGCCGAGCGGCACCCCTGGTACGCGGGCCACGGCTACGCCGGTGTCCGGGTCGACGCCCGCGGCCACGGGAACTCCGAGGGCCTGCCCGAGGACGAGCAGACCGGGACGGAGGCGGCCGACGGCGTCGCCGTGGTGGAGTGGCTGGCCGGGCAGGCCTGGTGCAGCGGCCGGGTCGGCATGTTCGGCCTCGGGCGCGGCGGCCGCACCGCGCTGCGGGTCGCCGCGCTCGACCCGGCCCCGCTCCGGGCCGTGGTCGCGGTCTGCGCCGGCGACGAGGACCACGAGGACGCCCACTACCTGGGCGGAACGCTGCTGGCGACCGGCCTGCAGAACCGCACCTGCGCCGACCTGGCCTCGGCCGCCCGCCCACCGGACCCCCGCTACGTCGGCGACCGCTGGCGGCAGCTGTGGCTGGAGCGCCTGGACGCCCTGGAACCGGTGGTCCACCGGCGGCTCGCCCACCAGAGCCGGGACGCCTACTGGCGGGACGGCGGCATCCGCGACCGCCACCACGCGATCACCGCCGCCGTCCTGGCTGTCGGCGGCTGGGCCGACCCGCACCGGGACGCCGTACTGCGGCTGGTCGAGCAACTGGACGCGCCCACCCGCGGCATCATCGGCCCGTGGCCGCGGCAGTACCCCGACCAGGGGCTGCCACCGGGCCCCGCCATCGGCTTCCTCCAGGAGACCCTGCGCTGGTGGGACCGGTGGCTGCACGGCCCCGGCAGCGACAGCGGTTCCGGCAGCGGTACCGACACCGGCAGCGGCACCGCAGACGGACCCGCGCTGCGCAGCTGGATGAACGAGTCGGTGCCGCCGGCCGCCGCGTACGCCAACCGGCCCGGCCGCTGGGTGGGCGAGGACGGCTGGCCCTCCCCCGACGTCCGGGAGGTCCGCTACGGTCTCGACGGTGCGCTGCGGGGCGCCGGGACCGCCTCCGCCGACCGCTTCGTGCGGGTCCGCTCGCCGCAGCACACCGGGGTGGACGCCGGACGCCAGGTGCCCGCCGGTGGCGGCGCCGACCTGCCGCCGGACCAGCGGGAGGAGGACGGCAGGTCGGTCTGCTTCGACTCCGCGCCGCTGCCCGAACCGGTCGAGCTGCTCGGCCGGCCCGGCGTACGGCTGCGGCTGCGCTGCGACACCCGGCGCGGGCAGGTCGCCGCCCGGCTCTGCGACGTGGCGCCGGACGGCTCGTCCGCGCTGGTCACCCGGGGGGTGCTCGGGCTGTCCGCCCGGCACGGCACCGAACGGGTGGTGGACTGGGAGCCGGGCGCGGTCGAGGAGGTGGAGTTCGACCTGGCCGGCATCGCGCACGACTTCCCGGCCGGCCACCGGATCCGGCTGGCGCTGTCCTCCGCGTACTGGCCGTGGGTGTGGCCGCAGCCGGACGCGGCCGGTTTCGAGGTCGACCCCGGCGGCAGCGTGCTCACCCTGCCGGTCCGCCACCTGGCCGCCGACGCGGGCAGCCCGCCGGTCGCCTTCGAGGCGCCCGAGCAGGCGGCCCCGCTCGCCGTGCGGGTGTCCGAGCCGCTCACCGCCAGGCCCGAGCGGCTGCTGGTGCACGACGTCGCGGCCGGCGAGTGGCGGCTGGAGGCGTCGCCGGGACCGGCCGGACCGTACACCCTGCCCGACGGCCTGGTCGTCGCGGAGCACACCGTGGAGGCGTACCGGATCCGTGCCGACGACCCGCTCAGCGCGCAGGCCAGGACCGATCTGACGGTCCGGCTGGAGCGCCCGGAGATCGGCTGGGACGCCACTGTGCAGCTCCGTGCGGAGATCCGCTGCGATGCCACGCACTTCGTCACCCGCAACCGGCTGCGGGCGCTGGATGGCGGCGACGTGCTGTTCGAACGCGACTGGGAGCGCCGGATCCCGCGGTCGGCCTGCTGAGGCCGGTCAGGGGGTCCGGCATGCCGCGGGGCTCGGCGGCCGGCGCCGGGCCCGCTCGGGGGTGGTCCGGGAGGGGGCGGGCTCAGCGGGCCCGGTGCGTGCGGATCAGCTCCGCGTACCGGTGGCCGCTGGTCTTGACGGTGCGCTGCTGGGTCTCGTAGTCGACCCGGACCAGGCCGAAGCGCTTGTCGTAGCCGTAGGCCCACTCGAAGTTGTCCAGCAGCGACCAGGCGAAGTAGCCGGCCAGCGGGGCTCCTTGGGCGGCGGCGGAGGCGCAGGCGGCGAGGTGCCGCTCCAGGTAGGCGGTCCGCTCCGGGTCGTGGACGGTGCCGTCGGGGGCGACGGTGTCGCGGTAGGCGGCGCCGTTCTCGGTGACGTAGAGCTGCCGGGCGCCGTACTCCTCGGTCAGCCGCAGCAGCAGCTCCTCGATGCCGGGGGCATGCACCTCCCAGGGCATCGCGGTGTGTTCGGGGCCGGGGCCGGGCAGCTGGCGGAAGTACGGGGCCGGGCCGGTGGGGTCGTCGGCGACGATCTGGCGGAAGTAGTAGTTCAGGCCGAGCCAGTCCAGCGGGGCCGAGATCAGCTCCATGTCCCCGTCCTGGACCGGGAGTTCCACGCCGTAGAGGTCGACCATGTCCTGCGGGTAGCCGCGGCCGAGCACCGGGTCGAGCCACCAGCGGTTGATGTGGCCGTCGGCCCGGCGGGCGGCCTCGTGGTCGGCCGGGCGGTCGCTGCCGGGCCGGATGGTGGAGAGGTTGTTGACGATGCCGATCCGGGCGCCGGGCACGTGCTCCCGCAGCGCCCGTACCGCGAGGCCGTGGCCGAGGTGCAGGTGGTAGGAGGCGCGGACGGCGGCGGTCAGGTCCTGCCACCCGGGGGCCATGTCGCCGTCGAGGTGACCGATCCAGGCGGAGCAGAGCGGTTCGTTGAGGGTGGCCCAGTGGGTGACCCGGTCGCCGAGGCGCTCCGCGACGGTCTCGGCGTACTCGCCGAAGCGCAGCGCGGTGTCGCGTTCGGGCCAGCCGCCGCGGTCCTGCTGGGCCTGCGGGAGGTCCCAGTGGTAGAGGGTGGGGAAGGGGGTGATGCCGGCTTCCAGCAGGGCGTCCACCAGCCGGTCGTAGAAGCCGAGGCCGGCCTCGTTGACCCGGCCGTCGGCGTGCGGCACCACCCGGGGCCAGGCGATGGAGAACCGGTAGGCGTCCAGGCCGAGTTGCTTCATCAGGGCGAGGTCCTCGGGCCAGCGGCGGTAGTGGTCGCAGGCGGTGTCGCCGGTGTCGCCGCCGGCGACCTTCCCCGGGGTGTGGGAGAAGGTGTCCCAGATGGAGGGTGCGCGGCCGTCAGCGGCCACGGACCCCTCGATCTGGTACGCGGCGGTGGCCGCGCCCCAGACGAATCCGTCCGGGAGAGCACTGAGGTCGTTCACGACATGCCTTTCGGGGAGGGTTGTCCGACGGAGGATCACTTGACGGCGCCGGCGGTCAGCCCGGCGACCAGGAAGCGCTGCAGCAGCAGGAAGCCGGCCACCACCGGGACGCTGACCACCAGGGAGGCGGCCATCACCTGGTTCCAGTACACGTCGGTCTGGGTGGCGTAGCCCTGGAGGCCGACGGCGAGGGTGCGGGTCTCGTCGTTGGTCATCACGGAGGCGAACAGCACCTCGCCCCAGGCGGTCATGAAGGCGTACACGGCGACCGCGACGATGCCGGGGACGGCGGCGGGGATGACGATCCGCACCAGGGTCCGCAGCGGGCCGCAGCCGTCCACGGCGGCGGCCTCGTCGAGGTCGCGCGGGATGGAGTCGAAGTACCCGGCCAGCATCCAGATCGAGAACGGCAGCGAGAAGGTGAGGTAGGTGAGGATCAGTCCGCCGCGGCTGCCGTAGAGGGCGACGCCGGTGGAGTTGCCGATGTTCACGAAGAGCAGGAACAGCGGCAGCAGGAACAGGATCCCGGGGAACATCTGGGTGGAGAGCACCGTGACGGTGAACAGCCGCCGCCCCCGGAAGCGGTAGCGGCTGACGGCGTACGCGGCGAGGATCGCGATCAGCACCGAGCAGACGGTGGCGCCGCCCGAGACGATCAGCGAGTTGACGAAGTAGCGGCCCAGCGGGACGGTCTTCCAGATGTCGGCGTACGGCCGGAGGGTGATGGTGCTGGGGATCCAGCGGAACGGTCCCTGCACGTCCTGCAGCGGCTTCAGCGAGGAGCTGAGCATCACCAGTACCGGGGTGAGGGTGAAGGCCAGCAGGACGGTGAGCGCGATCCGGCGGGTCCACCGGTAGGAGGCGGGCGGGTCAATCATCGGCACCCTTCCGGCGCGAGGTGGCGAACAGGTAGCCGGCCGTCACCAGCAGCAGGAAGAGCAGCAGCAGGACGGACATGGCCGAGCCGGAGCCGAAGTTCCAGGTGACGAAGGAGGACTGGTAGATGTGGATGGAGATGAGGTCCGCGGCCTGCGGCGCCGACTTGCCGAACAGCACGTAGGGCGTGTTGAAGTCGTTGAAGGTCCACAGGAACAGCACCAGGACCAGGACCAGGTTGACCGGGCGCAGCGAGGGCAGGGTGATCCGGCGGATCTGCTGCCACACGCCGGCGCCGTCCATCGCGGCGGCCTCGTAGAGCTCGCGCGGGATGTTCTGCAGGCCGGCCGTCAGGGTGAGGAAGGCGAACGGCCAGGACTTCCAGACCGAGACGGTGACCAGCGCGGTGAAGCTGTTGTCGCCGATCAGCCAGAACGGCCGGCCGGAGGTGAGGTGGAGCTGGTCGTGCAGCAGGTGGTTGACCAGGCCGGTGTCGCGCTGGAACATGAACGACCAGGTGATCACGGCGGCGTACACCGGCAGCGCGTACGGGAGCAGGAAGGCCGCGCGCAGCAGCCCCCGGCCCTTGAAGGCGTCCTGCATGAAGATCGCCGCCGCGGTGCCGATCAGCCAGGACAGGCCGACCGACAGTACGGTGAAGGCGCAGGTCACCCAGAACGAGTTGAGCAGCGACCGGCCGATCGGCGCGCTGAAGTCCACCGCCACCCGGTAGTTCCCGAGGCCGGCCCAGGGTGCGGCGGACCAGTCCCGGATGAAGAACTGGGTGAGCTGTTTGGCGCTCATCACGATGCCGACCACCATCGGCACCAGGTGGATCAGCAGCTCCAGCGCGAGGGCGGGGAGCAGGAGCAGGTAGGGCAGGCCGGTGCGGCCGAGTCGCTTGCGGATCACGTCAGTTGGCCGGCATCTGCTGCTGGGCCTTGGTGAGTTCGGCCTTGACGGTGTCGTCGGTGACCGGCTTCCCGGCGGCGGCCCCGGCGAGCAGGTTCTTCACGGCGGTGCCGACCAGGGTCTCGAACTGGCTCTCGTTCGCGACCTGGGGCAGCGGCCGGGCGCTGGTGGCGAGGACGTCGGAGAGCGCCTTGAGCTCCGGGGTGGCGAAGGCGGGGTCGGCCTGGGCGGCCTTGACCGGCGGGATGGAGCCGTAGGTCTTGTTGAGCTGCTTCTGCTCGTCGTCGCCGGTCATGAACTTCACGAACTGCAGGGCGCCGTCCAGGTTCTTGGTGTTCCTGAAGACGGCCAGGTTGATGCCGGCCACCATCGAGGTGGTGGCCTTGGTGCCGGTGGCGCCGGCCGGGACGGGGATCGGGGCGACCGCGAAGTCGTCCGGGTTCATGCCGTGCGACGTGAGGTTGGCGCCGACGGACTGCCACATCAGCATCGCGGCCTTGCCGGTGGCGAAGTCGGTGACGGACTGGTTGTTGGCGTACTCGGCGTTGCCGGGGGCGGCGATCTTGTCCTTGGCGATGAAGTCGACGTACTGCTTGACGGCGCCGACCGCCTCGGGGCTGTCGAAGGCGGGCCTGCCGGCGGCGTCGAACCAGCCGGTGCCGTGCTGCTGTCCGAGCGCGAAGGCGTGGTGGACGTTCTCGGAGACGTTGCCGCCCTCGATGGCGAGCCCGTACTTGCCGTCCTTGGTGAGCTTCTGGCCGTCGGCGACCAGTTCGTCCCAGGTGGCGGGCGGGTTCGCGATGCCGGCCGCGGCGAAGGCCTTCTTGTTGTAGTAGAGGCCGTAGGCCATGGAGTAGAGCGGGACGGCGGCCGGGTCCTTGCCGGCGGCGCCGGCCGAGGCGATGGTGGCGGGCAGGAAGCGGTCCTTGCCGCCGATCTTGGCGAAGGTGGCGTCGTCGAAGGGCAGCAGTGCGCCGGTGGCCTGGAGCGAGGCGGACCAGGTGTTGCCGATGTTCAGCACGTCGGGGCCCTGGCCGGAGGCGGTGGCGGCGAGGATCCGGTTCAGCAGGTCGGACCAGGGCACCACCTCCAGCTTCACCTTGATGCCGGTCTGCTGCTCGAACTTTCTCAGTTCCGGCTCCAGGACCTGCTTGTCGTTCTCCAGGCTGGTGCCCTGGTTGGAGGCCCAGTACGTGAGAGTCTTAGGGCTGCTGTTGTCGCCGCCACCGGAGCTGCTGGAGCCCCCGCCGCAGGCGCCGACGGTCAGGGCGAGCGTGGCGGCAAATGCGGTGGCGGCGGCGAGGCGGTTGATGCGCATGACCGTTGCCCCTCTCGGGCGGGGTGGCGTGGTGGGGGGTGAAGTGCGAAGCCCAGCGGCTTACTTCAAGGCGTGATTTAACGTGTGAGAAAAGCTGGCGTCAAGACTTCGCGCAGCGATAGATTCAGCCCAGGAGGGAGAGTCCATGACGCTTCGAGGCAAGCAGACCGTACGTGACCTGCGGCGGGGCAGCAGATCCACGCTGCTGCGCCGGCTGTACTTCGACGGGCCGCTCAGCCGCCAGGAGTTGGGGCGGATCACCGGCCTGAGCGCCGGCTCGGTCAGCAACGTGACCGGCGAACTGCTCGCCGACGGGCTGGTCGAGGAGTGCGGCTCGGTGGAGTCGGACGGCGGACGGCCGCGGATCCTGCTCCAGGTGACCCCGGGGCGGGCCCACCTGGTCGGCGTCGACGTCGGTGAGACCCAGGTCCGGGTCGCCCTGTTCGACCTGGCCCTGACCGAACTCGCCGCCAGCGACCACCCACTGTCCGACAAGGGCCACGACGTCGACCACGTGGTCGAGCTGATCCTCACCGGACTCGCCGAGGTACTGGCCCGTACCGGCACCGACCCGCAGACCGTGCTCGGCGTCGGCGTGGGGGTGCCCGGCATCGTCGAGCAGGGCGCGGCGGCCGAGCACGGGCTCGGCATCGTGGTGCACAGCCAGACCGTCGACTGGGACGCCGTGCCGCTCGGCCGGCTGCTGCGGGCCGGCACCGACCTGCCGCTGTTCGTCGACAACGGCGCCAAGACGCTCGGCCAGGCCGAGATGTGGTTCGGTGCGGGCCAGGGTGCGCTCCACGCGGTGGTGGCGCTGTTCGGCTCCGGCGTCGGCGCCTGCGTGATCGCCGACGGCGCCCGCTTCCGCGGCGCCACCAGCAGTGCCGGCGAGTGGGGCCACACCAAGGTGCACGTGGGCGGGCGGCTGTGCCGGTGCGGTTCGCGCGGCTGCCTGGAGGCCTACGTCGGCGCGGAGGCGCTGGTCGAGAGGTGGGGCGCCGCACCGGCCGGGAGCAGCGAGAAGGCGGGGCTGGCCGCGCTGCTGGCCGCCGCCGAGTCCGGCGAGGACGCCGCCGTCGAGCTGCTGGACGAGGCCGCCGAGTACCTCGGCGCGGCCATCGCCGACCTGGTCAACCTGTTCAACCCGGAGCGGATCGTGATCGGCGGCTGGGCGGGCCTGATGCTCGGCCCGCGGCTGCTTCCCGCCGTCCGGGACGCCGCCACCGCGTACGCGCTGCGCTTCCCGCGGGCGCAGACCTCGATCGAACTCGGCCGGCTCGGCCCGGACGCCGTCACGGTCGGCGCGGCCACCCTGCCGCTGTCCCAGTTCCTCGACTCGGGCGGCGAATTCCCGGACCGTTCCGGTCCGGCCGCGCCCGCCGCGAGCTGACCGGCCGGGACCGGCCGCCACCAGCGGCGATCCCGTCCACACAGGCCCTCGGGCTGATCAACCCGGCCGTCCGGCACGGAAGATGACGCCCAGTGCGATTCCCGGCACGGGGGTTGACACCCGCTCTCGGACGCCCCGAGACTCCTGCCGGGGAGCGCTCTCCCGGCCATCGCCCCACCCGGGCCCGCCACCTGACCGGCGCCCCTGCGCCGCCCGCCGGACACCCTCCGCCGGGCCCGGCCGGCCACCCCCGCGCGCCCCCACCCGCGTCACCCCCACCCACCCCACCCATCGCAGGAGAAGCCCGTGAGGCTCACTTCAGCACGCCCCGACGGCCGGACCGGCCCCGGCCGGCGCGGCTCGGCCGGACTGCTCGGCCTGGCCCTGCTCTGCGGTGCGGTGCTCGCCCTTCCGAGCACCGCCGCACACGCCGCCGACACCCTGATCTCCCAGGGCAAGGCGGTCACCGCCTCCTCCACCGAGAACGGCGGCACCGGCGCCGCGCTCGCCGTCGACGGCTCCACCGGCACCCGCTGGTCCTCCGCCGCCAGTGACCAGCAGTGGCTCCAGGTCGACCTCGGCGCCACCGCCACCATCGGCAAGGTGGTGCTCAACTGGGAAGCGGCGTACGGCAAGGCGTACCAGATCCAGACCTCCGCCGACGGCACCACCTGGACCACCGTCTACGCCACCACCACCGGCACCGGAGGCACCGAGACCCTCACGGTCTCCGGCTCCGGCCGGTACGTGCGGATGAACGGCATCACCCGGGGCACCGGCTACGGCTACTCGCTCTGGGAGTTCCAGGTCTTCGGCTCCTTCACCGGCACCACCCCGGGCGGCTGCGGCACCGCCAACGCCGCCCAGGGCCGGCCCGCCACCGCCTCCTCCACCGAGAACGGCGGCACCGGCGCCGCGCTCGCCGTCGACGGCTCCACCGGCACCCGCTGGTCCTCCGCCGCGAGCGACCCGCAGTGGCTCCAGGTCGACCTGGGCTCCACCCAGCAGATCTGCCAGGTGGTGCTCAACTGGGAGACCGCGTACGGGAAGGCGTACCAGCTGCAGACCTCCGACAACGGCACCAACTGGACCACCGTCTACTCCACCACCACCGGCACCGGCGGCACCGAGACCCTCTCCGTCTCCGGCTCCGGCCGGTACCTGCGGATGAACGGCACCGCCCGGGGCACCGCCTGGGGCTACTCGCTGTGGGAGCTGGCCGTGCACACCGGCAGCGGCGGCCCGAGCGTGCCGCCGGTCCAGGGCGGCGGCGACCTCGGGCCGAACGTGCTGGTTTTCGACCCGGCCACGCCCGGCATCCAGGCCAAGGTGGACGAGGTCTTCGCCAAGCAGGAGTCCAACCAGTTCGGCAGCGACCGCTACGCACTGCTGTTCAAGCCCGGCACGTACAGCAACATCAACGCCCAGATCGGCTTCTACACCTCGATCGCGGGCCTCGGGCTCAGCCCCGACGACACCGTGTTCAACGGCGACGTCACCGTGGACGCGGGCTGGTTCGGCGGCAACGCCACCCAGAACTTCTGGCGCTCGGCGGAGAACCTCTCACTGAAGCCGGTCAGCGGCACCGATCGCTGGGCGGTCTCGCAGGCCGCGCCGTTCCGCCGGATGCACGTCCAGGGCGGCCTCAACCTCGCCCCCAACGGCTACGGCTGGGCCAGCGGCGGCTACATCGCCGACTCGAAGATCGACGGCACCGTCGGCAACTACTCGCAGCAGCAGTGGTACACCCGCGACAGCGCGATCGGCGGCTTCACCAACGGCGTCTGGAACCAGACCTTCTCCGGCGTCCAGGGCGCCCCCGCGCAGGGCTTCCCCAACCCGCCGTACACCACGCTCGCCACCACCCCGGTCTCCCGGGAGAAGCCGTTCCTCTACCTGGACGGCAACGACTACAAGGTCTTCGTGCCCGGCAAGCGCACCAACGCCACCGGCGTCTCCTGGGCGAACGGCCCGGGCGGCGGCACCTCGCTGCCGCTGAGCCAGTTCTACGTGGTCAAGCCCGGCGCCACCGCGGCCACCATCGACCAGGCGCTGGCCCAGGGCCTCAACCTGCTGTTCACCCCAGGCGTCTACCACGTCGACCGGACCATCGAGGTCACCCGGCCCGGCACCGTGGTGCTGGGCCTGGGCCTGGCCACCGTGGTGCCGGACAACGGCGTGGTCGCGATGCGCACCGCCGACGTGGACGGCATCCGGCTGGCCGGTCTGCTGTTCGACGCCGGCACCGTCAACTCCCCCGCGCTGCTCCAGGTCGGCCCGGACGGCGCCACCGCGGACCACGCGGCGGACCCGACCACCGTGCAGGACGTCTTCGCCCGCATCGGCGGCGCCGGCCCCGGCTCGGCCACCACCGCCATGGTGGTCAACGCCAACAGCACCATCGTCGACCACACCTGGCTGTGGCGCGCCGACCACGGCGCCGGAGTCGGCTGGACGGCCAACCCGTCCGACTACGGCATGGTGGTGCGCGGCAACGACGTGCTGGCCACCGGCCTGTTCGTGGAGCACTTCAAGAAGTACGACGTGGAGTGGTCCGGCGAGCGCGGCCGGACGATCTTCTACCAGAACGAGATCGCCTACGACGCCCCCGACCAGGCCGCCGTCCAGAACGGCGCCACCAAGGGCTTCGCGGCCTACAAGGTGGACGACAACGTCACCGTCCACGAGGGCTGGGGCCTCGGCTCGTACTGCTACTTCAACGTCGACCCGACCATCCGGATGGACCACGGCTTCGAGGCCCCGAACCGGCCGGGCGTGAAGTTCCACGACATCCTGGTCAACTCGCTCGGCGGGAAAGGCCAGTTCGACCACGTGATCAACGACTTCGGCGCGGCCACCTCGGGCACCTCGACCACCCCGTCCAACGTGGTCTCCTACCCGTGAGCCTTCCCGGCCACGGCTGACGCCCCCGAGCAGGTCCGCTTCGACGAGCGATCCCCCTGAACGCGCGCTCCACCCGCGGGGCCGGTCCTGACAGGCCCCGCGGGTGGAGCGCTCTCCCGGCCCGCCTGACGGCGTGTCGCCCAAGTGCTATAACAACGCGTATGACTGACGCCCTCCAGCGCACGGCAGCCCGCCCGGCCACCCTGGAGGACGTCGCACGGGTGGCCGGGGTGTCCCGCTCCACCGTCTCCAGGGTGGTCAACGGCGTGCGCAACGTCGACCCCGCCATCCAGGAGACCGTCCGCCGGGCGGTCACCGCCACCGGGTACGTCCCGAACGGCGCCGCCCGCTCGCTGGTCACCCGGCGGGCCGACACCGTCGCGCTGATCGTCTCCGGGGCCGGGCGGACCGGCGGCGACGGGATGCTGTTCACCGACCCGTTCTTCGGCCGGGTGGTCGGCGGGGTGCTCGGCGGACTCCGCCCGCTCGGCATGCACCCGGTCCTGATGCTCGCCGACGACCCCGCCTCCCGCGAACAGGCCGTCGGCTACCTGCGGCGCGGTAGCGCCGACGGCGCCCTGCTGGTCTCCACCCACGCCGGCGACCCGCTGCCCGCCCGGCTCGCCGAGGCCGGACTGCCGACCGTGCTGTTCGGCCGGCCCGCCACCCCGCTGCCGCTCAGCTACGTCGACCTCGCCAACCACGACGGCGCCCGGCTGGCCGCCGACCACCTCGCCGCCCGCGGCTGCCGGCGGGTGGTCACCGTCACCGGGCCCGCCGCCCTGCCCGCCGGACAGGACCGGCAGGCCGGCTTCCGCGAGGCGATGGCCCGGCACGGCCGGCCCTGGGCCCCCGAGGCGGCCGGTGACTTCACGCTGGCCGGCGGCGCCGCCGCGATGACCCGGCTGCTCACCGAACACCCGGACCTGGACGGGGTGTTCGCGGCCAACGACCTGATGGCCCAGGGCGTGCTCGCGGTCCTGCGCGAGCACGGCCGCCGGGTGCCCGACGACGTCGCCGTGGTCGGCTTCGACGACAGCAGCGCCGCCACGACCGCCCACCCCCGGCTCACCACGGTCCGCCAGCCGGTCGAGGAGATGGCCCAGCGGATGACCGCCCTGCTGCTCGACCGGATCGAACACCCCGGCGAGGGTCCCGTCTCCGTCCTGTTCGAACCCCGCCTGGTCGTCCGCGAGTCCGCCTGACCGCCGCCCGACCGCCGTCAGGCCCCGGCCGCGCACCAGCTGAGCAGCCGCGACAGCGCCCGTTCCCGGTCCTCCCCCGCCTCCTCGCGCGCCGCCCGCTCGGCCGAGAACTCGCCGATCAGGTCGTGGAACCCGTACGAGTCCGGCCGTGGGCGCTGCAGCAGTTGGGCGTCGACCAGGACGTCCAACAGATCGGCGGCACGGTCCGGCTCCTCGTCCAGCAGCGCGGAGGCCGCCCGCAGTGACAGCGGGCGGTCCGGTCTCAGTCCGAGCAGCCGGAACGCCCTGGCCGCCTCCCGTTCCAGCGGGTTCGAGCTGGTGCGCAGGGCGTCGTAGCTGGTCGAGAAGGACTCCCGGACGGCGAGGTGGTCCACGGCGAGGAGGTCGAGACGGGCTTCGGCCCGGGACAGCCGTCGCGCCAGGGTGCCCAGCGCGGCGGCGGGCCGCCCGGCCAGCCGGGCGGCGGCGATCCGGACGGCCAGGGGCAGCCCGGCGCAGGCGTCCAGGATCCGGTCGGCCGAGCGGCGGTCGGCGGCGATCAGCTCGGCGCCGCACACCGCGGCCAGCAACTCGTACTGCTCGGAGCGGGTCAGCGGGCCGAGCGTGATCCGGGCCGCGCCGGGGAGGGCGGCGAGCGGCCTGCGGCTGGTGACGATGACGGCCGAACCGCCGGTGCCCGGTACCAGTGGGGCCACCTGTCGGGCGTCGCGGGCGTCGTCGAGGACGATCAGCACCCGGCGGTCGGCGAGCAGGGCCCGGTAGCGGGCCACCCGGTCGTCGGCGTGCCGGGGGACGTCCCGGTCCGGCAGCCCGAGGTCGGTGAGGAGGCGGGCGAGCAGGTCGAAGGGGTTGCGGGCGGGGCCCGGCCCCAGGCCCCGCAGGTCGGCATGGAGCCGGCCGTCCGGGAACTGCGACCGCAGGCCGTGCGCAGCGTGCACCGCCAGGGCGGTCTTGCCGATGCCGGCCATGCCGGAGACCACCAGCACCTTCGGTGGCGCGGGGTCGCCCGCTGCGCCCAGCTGCCGCTGCAGGGCGTCCAGTTCGGCTCCGCGTCCGGTGAAGTCCGGCAGGTCCCGCGGGAGCTGCGACCTCGTCCGGACCGGGCCCGGCACGGGCCGCGCGACGGTGGGAGGCCCGGCGGTAGGTGGCCCGGCGACCGGTTGGGCAGGGGCCGGCGGGGCGCCCAGCACCTCGCGGTGCGCCTGCCGGACGGCGGGGCCGGGTTCGATGCCCAGCTCGTCGACCAAGGTCCGGCGCAGCCGCTGGTGGACCGCGAGCGCCTCCGCGGTCCGGCCCGACCGGTGCAGGACGAGCATCAGCTGCCGGTGGAACGCCTCCTTCAGCGGGTTCTCGGCGACCAGCGTCGCGAGGTCGGCGGCGAGTCCGTCGGTCCGGCCCAGCTGCAACTGGTCCTCGTAGTGCCACTCGAGGGCCTGCAGATGCTGCTCCACCAGACCGGCGACCTCGGGCCGGTCCGCGAGAGCGGGCAGGTCGGCGAGGGGCCGGCCGCGCCACCGGGCGAGTGCGGCGGCGGTCTCGCTGCGGGCGGTGGGCCGGTCCCGCTCGGACCGGGCCGCGCGGGCCCGCCGGAGGTGGGAGACGAAGGCGTCGGCGTCCAGCTCCCCGTCCAGGACCTCGATCAGGTAGCCGGACGGGACGGCCCGCACCCGGCCGCCGCCCTGCGGTCCGAGCGCCTGGCGCAGCCGCGCCGCGTGGTTGTGCAGGGCGGAGCGCGCCGTCCTGGGCGGCCCGCCGCACCACAGCGTGCGCCGCAGCTGCTCGGCCGACACCACGTGGTTGCCGTGCAGCAGCAGCGCGGCGAGCAGCAGCCGGACCTTCTCCCCCGTCACCGGCCGCGGCCCGTGATCGTCGTGCACCGTCAATGGTCCGAGCACGCCGAAGCGCATCCCCATGCCCCGCCCCCGTATTCGACGATCCATCACATGTGATGAGCCGCAAGTGAGTTGGATGTTAGCCGTTCGTTGGCGGACGGAGGAACGATGTTTTCCTCCGTCCGGCCCGGCACTCCTCCGGGTCCTCCACGAAAGGCATGACGATGCGCATTCGCCCGGTTCTGGCGGTCTCGGCCGGCCTCGCCGCGCTCACCCTCGCCCTGGCACCCGCCGCCTCGGCGCGCGGCAACTACCTTCCGTACGCGTCCAAGACCAAGCTGTCCAACGGCAACCTCTTCACCGAGATCACACCGCAGTACGACGGGACCGGCTACTGGCGGATGGACGAGTGGTACGAGAAGACCGGCGGCGGGACCATCACCCAGCAGCTCGGCTTCAACTACCACGGCTACAGCTACGCGAAGGGCTGGATCACCCAGACCTCCGGCACCTCGCGGATGCAGAACTTCACCGATCTGGGCTTCACCGACTGTTCCGACGTGGTCGGCTGGATGCAGGTGGACGGCCAGGGCACCTTCTACAACGCCCCGGTCGGCATCTGCTGACACTCCCCGGCCGGGCCTGCCCTGCGGGGCGGGCCCGGCCCGCCGGCCCGACCAGTGCCTCCCGACCCAGGAACACCCGCCTCATGATCGAAGCAGCCCTCCGCGGCAACCACTCCATCCTCGTGCTCTGCGCGGTCCTGTCCGTGCTGGCCGGCGCGCCGGTGTGGTTCGCCGCCCGCCGGTACCGGCTGCCGGTGGTGGCGGCGCTCGGTGCCACCGTCTCGCTCTCCCTGGTGCTGGCCGCCACGCTCTGCCCCTTGAGCCCGCAGGCCCCCGCCTCGATGGCGTGCACGGTGCAACGGGACGTCGTCGGGGCACTGCTGGCCGACCAAGGTCTGCTGAACGCGGCCCTGTTCGTACCCGCCGCCCTCTTCCTGACGCTCGCGGTCCGGCGTCCGCTGCCGGTCGCCGCCTCGCTCGCCGTACTGTCCGGGGCCGTCGAGGTCACCCAGGCGCTGGTCTCCGGCATGGGCCGGGCGTGCGACTCGGCGGACCTGGAGGCCAACCTGGCCGGTGCGTTGCTGGGCTGCCTGATCGGCCGGCTGTGGCTCGGGCGCGGCGGTCGTCGGCCGTTCGGCCGGGAGCTGCGGCTCGGTGCACTGGTCGGGGCCGGCGGGGCGGCGGTGCTGGCCGCCGTCGCGGCGCCGGCACTGCTGTTCGTGGTCTCCGACACCAGCGACGGCCACCGGGCGGACCAGGCCCAGACCACGGCCGCGGTCGATGCCGCACACGCCTTCTTCGGCGCCGGCACCTCGCCGGGGCGGGTCCAGTTCACGGCGGGCGGCTTCGGGCAGCCCGGGCGGCTGGAGGTCGCCACTCCGGCGGGCAACCTGGTGCTCGACTGGCCCTCACGTGAGATCACCTCCGGCGTTCTCGGCGCGGTCGCCGAGCAGCCGGGCGGCCACCCGCCGCTGTCGGACCAGGACGCGCTGGCGATCGGTACCGGCTTCGCCCGTGCGCACTTCCCGTGGGCGGTGGCCGACTCGGCCACCGTGGTCTTCCCGGCGGGCGGCCCCGGCAGCCAGGCGAAGCTGGTGCAGTGGCGGTCCCGGGTGGACGGAGTGCTGATGCCGATGCGGCTCGACGTGATCGTCGGCGACGACCGCCGGGTGGTGTCGTTCACTGCCCGCAACGTGCCGCGTCCGGCACTGCCGAAGCCAGCCGTGACGGCCGAGCAGGCCCGGGCGCTGGCCGCCCGCCCCGGGATGACGGTGACCGGTGGCGAGCTGCTGGCGAAGGCGGACCGCTCGGGCGGCTGGCACGTGTGCTGGCTGCTCTCGCTGGCGCCGGCCGGCCTGGCGACGCCCGCGCCGGACGGACCGGGCCGGGCCCTGGTGGTGCTGGACGCGGTGACCGGTGCCCCGTTCACGGACGGGGATCCGGCCGGGCCCGGCCACTGACCCGCCGGGCGGACGGCCGACTGCTCAGGACCGCGGCCGCTCAGGGCCTCAGCCGCTAAGACCCCGGCCGCTCAGGACGCGTCAGCAGCCCGTGCAGCACAGCGTCGTCGTCCGGTTCCAGGGTCGAACCGAGGTGGTGCAACTGGGCCAGCCGCTCGGCGTCGCCGTCGGCGTCGGCCACCAGCCCGGCGGCCCAGCCCCGCCGCCGCTCCGCGTCCGGCCCCACCCTCCCGTCCCCCACCGTCTCGTTGAACAGCGCGTACAGGGCGTACCAGCGGACGTCGGTGTCGGTGTCCCGGCCGAGGGCCAGCAGTGCGTCGACGACGCGTTCCTCGGTCCGGTCCGGGTCCGCGAGGCCGGGCAGCGCCGCGGCGACGGCGAACCGGACCGGCTGCGCGGCGTGGTCCCGGTAGGAGAGCACCAGGTCGAGCGCCTCGCGTGCGCCGTGGTAGCCGATGACGGAGAGCATCAGGTGGGTCACCCAGGGGTCCGGCTCGTCGGCCAGCTCCCGCAGCACCACCGCCACCGTCTCGGCGCCGAACGGGCGTCGCCCGTCCTCGTCCGGCGCCCCGAGCTCCCGCAGGATCCGCGCGCCGAGTTCCCGCTCCTGCGGCTCGTCGTGGCCGAGCAGGGCGGCCGCCCGCTCGAAGACCTCCCGGGTCGGCCGACGGTGCAGCGCAACCAGGTGCGGCACCGGGGCGTCCTCTTCCTCGTCGGCCAGTTCACACCGGGCGGCGGCGAACAGCTCGTCGGTGGTCGGTCCGACCGGATCGATCGTCATACGGGTGCCGTCTCCATGTCCTCGGCCGCACCGGTCGGCGGACCGGCGCCGATCCTAGGGCCACGTCAGGCACCGCGTCAGGCGCCGTGTCGGACAGACCGGCCTCACGCGAACGACCCGGGTGGCCAACGGCGACGGGGCTGACTCCTAGCCATCCCCCAGACTGCGCCCAGCCCGCTCTCAGATCGGCAGCACCGGTCAATTACGATCAGCTGGTGCCAAGCCTCACCGGACTCCCGCTTCAGATCATCGTCGCCCTGCTGGCGGTCGCCGCGTTCGCCGCCACCATGTGGCTGTGGCCCAGACTCGGCGGGAACGGCTGGAAGGCGTGGCTCGGGCGGCTCGGGGCGTTCTTCGGGACCCAGGTCGTGGTACTGGCCGCACTCGGCCTGGTGGCCAACTCGTACTTCGGCTTCTACAGCACCTGGAGCGACCTGCTCGGTCTGGACGGCGCCCCCGGCCAGGTGGTGGACCACCAGCCGGGCGGCAAGGCGATCCGGGTGACCGGCGAGCAGAAGATGTACTCGGCGCAGGGCCCGGCCAAGGAACGCTCCGGGAAGATCGAGAAGATCGACATCCGCGGCGAGGCCTCCGGGCTGAACTCGGACGCCTACGTCTACCTGCCGCCGCAGTACTTCCAGCCGGAGTTCGCCGGCAGCCGGTTCCCGATGGCGCTGGTGCTCTCCGGCTACCCCGGCATCCCGGAGAAGCTGATCAGCCTGCTGAAGTACCCGGAGACCGCACTCAAGGGCATCGAGGCCGGGCAGCTGCCGCCGACCGTGCTGGTGATGATGCGCCCGACCCCGGCGGGCGTCGGCAACCGCGACACCGAGTGCATGGACATCCCGAACGGTCCGCAGGTGGAGACCTTCTTCACCACCGACCTGCCGAAGGCGATGGCCACCGACTACCGGATCTACGACAAGCCGGAGGCGCGGGCGGTGATGGGCGACTCCACCGGCGGGTACTGCGCGCTGAAGTTCGCGCTGCGCAAGCCCGACGCGTACCGCTCGGCGGTGTCGCTGTCCGGCTACTACGAGGCGCCGTCCGACCCCACCACCGGTGACCTGTTCGGCGGCAACGCCGACCTCAAGCGCGAGAACGACCTGCTGTGGCGGCTGGAGAACCGGCCCGCCCCGCCGGTCTCGCTGCTGCTCGCCACCAGCCTGAACGAGGACAACTACCAGGACACCCAGAAGCTGGTGGCCGCCTTCAAGGCCCCCACCCAGCTGTCCACCATCACCCTGAGCACCGGCGGCCACAACTTCCACACCTGGACCCGGGAGATCCCGCCCGCGATGGCCTGGCTGGGCAAGCGGCTGACCCCGCCGCAGCCCGCCTCCCGGCAGGCCTGACGCTCCGCCACCCCACCCCCGTACGGCGCGGCAACCGCGCGGCGACCGCGCCTCCGACCACACCTCCGATCACACCTCCGGCAGCGCTGCGGCCCTGCCCAGGAGGGGCTGCCCCCGACCCTGGCTGAGCCGGACGGGTGACTTCCGGCAGATCACAGGGCGCTCATAGGACGCGTTCACGGACCTCTCAGGCAGGGCCGCGAGCGTATGCCCATGACCACGACCGACTCCGTTCCTCCGACCAGCGAACCGTGGCCCGAGGCTGCGGACCACCCGCCGCCGGTGCCGCCGGCCCGGGCCGCGGTCGACGACCCGTTCCCGCCCGCCACCGCGCCCGCGCCCGGCCCCGAGGGCCCGGGCTCCCGGGGCGGACGGCTGCGCACCCTGCCGGCCCGCGCCTGGCGCGGCCGCCCGGACGACCCCCGCTGGGCCCGCCCCGCGCTGCTCGGCCTGCTCGCCGCCACCGCGGCGCTGTACTTCTGGAACCTCACCGCCTCCGGCTGGGCCAACGCCTTCTACTCGGCCGCGGTCCAGGCCGGCAGCCAGAGCTGGAAGGCCTTCTTCTACGGCTCCTCGGACGCCGCGAACTTCATCACCGTCGACAAGCCCCCGATGTCGCTGTGGCCGATGGCCCTGTCGGTGCGGCTCTTCGGCCTCAGCTCGTGGAGCATCCTCGCCCCGCAGGTGCTGATGGCCGTCGCGACCGTCGGCACGGTGTACGCGGCGGTGCGCCGCCGGTTCTCGCCGCTCGGCGGCCTGGTGGCCGGCGCGACGCTGGCGCTGACCCCGGTGGCGGCGCTGATGTTCCGGTTCAACAACCCGGACGCGCTGCTGGTGCTGCTGATGACGCTGGCCGCGTACGGCCTGCTGCGGGCGACCGAGACGGCGAGCACCCGGTGGCTGCTGTTCACCGGCGTGATGTTCGGCTTCGGCTTCCTCACCAAGACGCTGCAGGCCTTCCTGGTGCTGCCCGGGTTCGCGCTGATCTACCTGGTGATCGCGCCGACCGGGCTGGGGCGCCGGGTCCGCCAACTGCTGCTGGCCGGGCTCGCGCTGGTGGTGTCGGCCGGCTGGTGGGTGGCGATCGTCGAGCTGGTGCCCGCCTCGGCGCGGCCGTACATCGGCGGCTCGCAGGACAACGACTTCCTCTCGGTCACCTTCGGCTACAACGGCTTCGGCCGGATCACCGGCGACGAGACCGGTTCGGTCGGCGGCGGTGGCGGCGGCCGCGGCGGCGGCCCGGGCGGTGGCAGCGGGATGTGGGGCAGCACCGGGATCACCCGGCTGCTCGACGGCGACATCGGCGGCCAGATCGCCTGGCTGATCCCGGCCGCGCTGATCCTGCTGGCGGCCGGCCTGTGGGCCACCCGCCGCTACGGCCGCAGCGACAGCGCCCGCGCCGCGTTCCTGGTCTGGGGCAGCTGGCTGCTGGCGACCGGGCTGACCTTCAGCTTCATGTCCGGCATCTTCCACCAGTACTACACGGTGGCGCTGGTCCCGGCGGTCGCCGCACTGGTCGGCATGGGCGTCGACGGCCTGTGGCGGGCCCGCCGCCGGATGCCGTACGCGGCGCTGCTGGCCGGCGTGGTCGCGGTGACCGCCTGGTGGGCGTACGTGCTGCTGGGGCGCAGCGCCGACTTCCTGCCGTGGCTGCGCTGGACGGTCCTGGTGGGCGGGCTGGCGGCGGCCGTGGTGCTGCTCGCGGCGGGCCGGATGACCGGCCGGACCGGCGCCCGGCTCGGGGCGGTGGCGGGGCTGGCCGCGCTGGCGGCCGCGCTCGGCGGCCCGGCCGCGTACGCGGTGGACACGGTCTCCACCGGGCACTCGGGCTCGATCGTGACGGCCGGGCCGCGAGTGCAGAGCGCCAACGGCTTCGGCGGTCCGGGCGGCGGGGGTCCGGGCGGTGGCCGGATGGGCTTCCCGGGCGGCGGGTTCCCGGGCGGCGCCTTCCCCGGTGGCGGCACAGCCCCGGGCGGTACCGGCCAGGCCGGCGGCACCGGGCAGACCGGCGGCTTCCCGGGCGGTGGGTTCCCGGGTGGCGGGTTCGCGGGTGGCGGGTTCCCCGGCCAGACGCCGGGCGGTACGGGTACGGGTACGGGTGGCACCGGTACCCGTGGCGGGGAGGGCTTCCGCGGCGGGATGGGTGGCATGGGCGGCGGTGGCGGCATGGGCGGCCTGCTGAACGGTGCCCAGGTCAGCAGCGAGGTCGCCGCGCTGCTGAAGCAGGATGCCGGTTCGTACACCTGGGTGGCTGCCGCAGTCGGTTCGCAGAACCAGGCCAGCTACCAACTCGCCACCGGTGAGCCGGTGATGGCGCTCGGCGGCTTCAACGGCACCGACCCGTCGCTGAGCCTGGAGGCCTTCCAGCAGTACGTCGCCGAGGGCAAGATCCACTACTTCATCGGCGGTGGCGGCATGGGCGGAGGCATGGGCGGCGGGATGCGCGGCGGTACGACCGGCGGCGCGGGCGGCGAGGGTGCCTCCGCCACCGGCTCCTCCGGCAACGACTCCTCCAAGATCACCGCCTGGGTCGAGGCCAACTTCACCGCCAAGACGGTCGGCAGCACCACGCTCTACGACCTGACGGCGAAGTAGCACCACACGTCACGCCCTGGGCCTGCGGCGCGGAGGCTGGGAGGGCCGGATCTCGCTGCTCGGCGACGAGCCGCACCGCCCCTACGACCGGCCGCCGCTCTCCAAGA
>NZ_JBEZIR010000033.1:0-77896 GCF_040651175.1 Kitasatospora sp. NPDC048540 | reverse complement strand
TCCACACCCAGGCCGTCGCCACCCTCACCCGCTGACCACGCCCCGAACCCGCACACCACAAACCCGCACCGACGAAAAGGAACAGACCACCATGACCAGCATCGCAGTCCTCGGCAACGGCCGCGTCGGCGGCAACCTGGCCGCCGCCCTCACCCGGGCCGGCCACGAGGTGACCGTCGCGGACCGCGCGCCCGGCGACGCCGCCGACGCCGCCCGCAGCGCCGAGGTCGTCATCAACGCCACCCCCGGCGCCGGCTCCCTGGAACGGCTCGCCGCCCTGCGGGACGAGCTGCGCGGCAAGATCCTCATCGACGTCTCCAACGCCACCGTCGACGGACCGGACGGACTGCCGGGCGACCTGATCCACCCCGGCTCGAGCCTCGCCGAGCAGCTCCAGGAGGCACTCCCCGACACCCACGTCGTCAAGACGCTCAACACCATGCTCTTCCCGGTGATGACCGCCCCGGCCACCCTCACCCGGACGCCCACCGCGTTCCTCTCCGGCGACGACCCGCAGGCCAAGCAGACCGTCCGCGACCTGCTCACCGACCTCGGCTGGCACCAGGACTGGATCACCGACCTCGGCGGAATCCGCACCGCCCGCGCCACCGAGGCCGCCATCCTCTTCGTCCCGCACGTCATCCGCGCCGACGGATTCACACCCTTCGCGATCTCGATCGCCCGCTGACCCGCACGGCGCACCGCCCCTGCGGGCAGGCTCAGCCGAGTGCGGCTTCCTCACGGTCGAGGTCCTGCTGGATCGTTCGGCGGGTGGTGTCGCTGATCCGGTGCTCGTCGTAGAGACGGTGCAACTCGCTGTTCTGTACGGCGATCACCGCGTGCCGCAGCTCGCGGTAGGTGGCGTCGACGGTGCTGCCGTCCGGGCCGTCGACACTGCGGTCGAGGCGGGCGCTGAGCCCGCGCCGCACCCGGTCGATCACGGCCTCGGGCATGACCTCCAGGGTCGCGAGCTCCTCGACGTGGGCGAGGGCGACGTGGTTGAGGGTGTCCCTGGCCTCCGCCTCCTCACGGGCGGTGTGCTCGGGCTCCAGCGCCAGGCCGGAGCGGTTGACCACGGCCGCCAGCGTCAGCCCCTGGACGACCAGGGTGAACACCACCACCGCCGTGGTCAGCACCAGCACCAGCGGGCGTCCCGCCAGCGGGGTGCCGTCGCTCGCGAGCAGCGGGATCGACAGGGCGGCGGCCAGCGGCATCACACCACGGGTACCGGCCCAGGTCACCACCCCGGCCACCCGCCAGGACATCCGGCCCCGGGAAGGCCTGACGGCCCGGGTCAGCGGCAGCGTCGACAGCACCCGGACCGCGATCAGCACGGCGGCCAGGGCCAGGGCCTGCACCGGCCACCACCCCGTACCCGCGGGCAGGTCCCGCACCAGGGCGGGCAGCTCCAGACCGACGATGCTGAACACCACGCTCTCCAGGATGAACACCACCACCGCGTAGACGGCGTGCAGTTGGAGGCGGATGTGGGCGTCGGTGAGGCGGTGGCCGCCTCGGCCCAGCAGGACGCCGGCGACCACGACCGAGGTGATCCCGGAGGTGTGCCCGGCCTCCGCCACCACGTACGCCGCGTACGGCGTGACCAGGGCGATCACCGTCTCCAGCACCGGGTCGGTGGTGCGGCGGCGGATCAGCCACACCAGCCCGGCCACGGCGGCGCCGATCAGGCTCCCGCCGCCGCCGAGCAGCAGGAACTCCCCGCCGGCCGCGAGCAGGCTCACCGCACCGCCCGCCGCCACCGCGATGCCGACGGCGACCTTGAACAGCACCAGCGAGGTGGCGTCGTTGAACAGGCTCTCCGCCTGCACCAGGACCTGGACGCGGCCCGGCAGCGCGAGCCGGCGGCCGAGCGCGGTGACCGCCACCGGGTCGGTGGACGCGAGCACGGCGCCCAGCACGAAGGCCATCGCGGGCGGCAGGCCGGTCACCGCGACCGCCACGAATCCGACGGCCGCCGCCGAGGCGAAGACCAGGCCGAACGCGAGAATCGTCACCGGCTTCCAGACCGTGCGCAGATCGCGCAGCGACAACTCCTCGGCGGAGGCGTACAGCAGCGGGGGCAGCACGACCAGGGCGATCGCCTGGGGCGGGATGTGCAGCGCGGGAACGCCCGGTATCAGCGCCACGCCGATCCCGGCCAGCACCAGCAGCGAGGGTGCCGGCACGCGCCAGCGGCGGGCGAAGGTGGCCACGGCGGTTGCCAGTACCACCAGGAAGAGGACGATCCCCACGGCGCGCATCTGCGAAAGACCCCATCACGAGGAGCGGGGTCGCTGCCGCCCGATCGCTGCAGTCGTCCCCCGAGCCGACCAGGCTTCCCGGCACACCAGGACGATTTTATCGGGACCTTAGCAGCGCCGGACAGGGCGGGTGCGGCGCGCGGCCGCGGGACACGCCGCCGCCGAGCCGCGCACGCCGGCCGACACCGCCCGTCCCGTACTGCCCGTCCCGGCGGCCCGGAGTCGTTACTCGAAGCGGGTGGGGTCGCCGGCCCCGTACCGGACGATCTCCGCGGTGCCGCCGGAGAAGTCGACGACCGTCGTCGGTTCCGTGCCGCAGTCGCCGGAGTCCACCACGGCGTCGAGCACGTGGTCGAGCCGTTCCTTGATCTCCCACCCCTGCGTCATCGGCTCGGCCTCGCCGGGCAGCAGCAGGGTGCTGGAGACCAGCGGCTCGCCGAGTTCGGCGAGCAGGGCCTGGGTGACCGTGTGGTCGGGGATCCGTACGCCCACGGTCTTCTTCTTCGGGTGCAGCAGACGGCGCGGCACCTCCTTGGTGGCGGGCAGGATGAACGTGTAGCTGCCCGGGGTCGCCGCCTTGACGGCGCGGAAGACCGCGTTGTCGATCTGGACGAACTGCCCCAGCTGGGCGAAGTTCTCGCACATCAGGGTGAAGTGGTGGCGGTCGTCGAGCCGCCGGATCGACCGGATCCGTTCGACGCCCTCGTGGTTGCCCATCCGGCAGCCCAGCGCGAAACAGGAGTCGGTCGGGTACGCGATCAGGGACCCGGAGCGGAGGCTGTCGGCCACGGTGCCGATGGTCCGGGCCTGGGGGGTCTGCGGGTGCACATCGAAGTACTTCGCCATTGGCCGACCTTACGGGATCGGCCCCGGCCGGCGACAATCCTTGACGCACTGCCACGGGGACGATCAAACCGGGCGCAGCCGGCGCACACCCTGCACCCGGGTCCCCGGGTCGCCCGCGTCACTGCGCTCGACGACCCGGAGCCGTACCGACGACGTTCGGCTGCGCCGGTGGGCGACGCGGCTCCCGTCGGCGATGGGGGATCAGAAGTTCAGCACCGGCGGGAACCAGGGGCGGACGATCTTGAGGCGGTAGGCCATGGACACGTCGTCGACCAGGAACGGCACCTTGTTGGCGCTGTCCTCGACCACCATGAAGGAGAGGATCGCGGTCTTCTCGGTGGTGGAGAAGAAGGCGTCCGGCAGGGTGACGGTGACCTGCTCGTAGGCGCCGTTCCCGTCCTTGTTGGTGCGGCTGGCCAGCAGGTACGGGGTGCCGTCCGGGGCGGTCGCCTCGACGTCCAGCTCGCGGTAGGCGAGGCCGCCCGGGCCCTGCGGGGGGACGCGCAGCCAGAAGGTGAGGACCGGAACCCGGTTGGCAGGTATGGTCACCTGCTGCGTGATCCGGTTGACGCCGGTGAAGCCCCGGCCGCCCAACTCGGCCTTCCAGCTGCCGGAGCGGGCCGGGTAGGCGGAGGACGCGTTGATCAGCTGGGCACCGCCGAAGGGCGTCGAGAACGACGACCAGCCGGTGTTCCCGGCCTCGAAGTCGCCGTTGACGGTGCCGACGGGCGCGGCCTGGGCGGCCGGGGCGCCCACCAGGCCGATCGCGGCCGCGGCGATGACGGCGGAGGCGCCGAGGCGCGCGCTCCGGAATCGCGAAGTCATGTCTCTCCAGGGTGTGGTGTCGCGCGCGACCCGGTGGCCGCGGCGGAGGTCGCACAGGGGTGACGGGGGAAGGCAGGACCCGGCGCCTCCGCGTGGTTCGGAGGCGGGATACGTCCGCGCGCCCCCGTGCAGTCGAAACATACCGTCAAGTAGTGACACCCGGACGGGCGAGGCAGCCGGGCTCGCCCGGGCAGCGTCAAGGGAGGAACGTCAAGCCACCTCCGCGTACCGGTTCAGGCGCGCCGGCCTCGTACGGCGCCTTCGAGCCCGCTCGCACGGGTGCGAAGCCGGCCGTTCTCCCGCCCCGGCAGGGGCGCACCCGCCAAGAAGGCGTGGTAGGCCTCGGCGGCATCCGGCTCGATCTCAGGGCCGGCGGGCCCGTAGCGGGTGTCGGTGCGGTCCCGCTTCGGCCCGGAGACCCAGAACTCCTCGTCGGTCTGCACGTCGTAGAAGTTCGCATCGGACATCCCCCCTGCCCGGCGCAGAGTCCTCCCGTGGAAGTACGCGGTGCTCCAGGTCCTCGAGAAGGCCACCCACCCGATCCACGAGGGTCCGCGGTCGGTGTCGTGACCGGTCTTCAACTGCACGAACATGAGACGTCGAGGCATACGGCTCAGAGTCCTGCACGGACCGCACCCGTGACCAGCCATTTTGTGCGCCCGCAGGACCTCGCCGCGCCGCCGGCAGGTGGGTACGGCCGATGTGTCCGGCACCCGTACGGCGTTGTCCGTGGCCGGCCGGCACCGGTCCGCCGCTGGGGGAGGTGCCGACCTCACCTGTGGTGGGGTCAGTCCGGTGTCAGCTCCGGGTCAGGCCGCCGGGGCATCCTGAGGGCACGTCAAGGGGCCGCGGAACACGGCCGGTCCCCGATCGGGAGAGGTGCCCGGAGCGGTTCATCGGGTGCCTGGCCAGCAATGGCCGAGCAGGGTCCCTCGGGGCCCGCGCAGGTTCGAATCCTGCCCTCTCCGCCCCTCAGTCGTCGCGGCCGATACCGCGGCCGGGTGCGCTCATGTCGCCCGTCCGGGGTGTGCCGTCGGCGAGCCCGTAGCGAAGGTGCACGGTCCCGTTCAGACCGGCGGTCCGCGGTTCGAGGAGCGTGACGTCGGCGGGCACCGCGCCGCCGTCGAATACCTTCTTCCCGACGCCCAGCACGATCGGGTGCACCCAGAGGTCGAGCCGGTCGAAGAGCCTCTCCCGCAGCAGCGTCTGCACCAGGTTCAGGCTCCCGACGACCTTGACGTTCCCGTGCCGGTCGCGGACCTCCCGCACCGCGCCCGCCAGGTCCGGGCCGAGCAGCGTGGACCCGGCCCACGAGAGGTCGGGCCTACCGCTTCAACAGCGTCCCGAAGTACGTCGCCTCCCGCGCCGGGCAGGATTCGCGGCCCGTGCTTGGATGCTCTCCGGTCCGCCGACGGGTGGTCGGCCGCCCGGCCGGACGTCACCAGTGCCGGATCGGGGACCGTCGGGCGTCGGTGGGCTCCCGGCGGCCGGGGAGAGGGGCGGCCTGCGCCGGGACGGGGCTGTCGCCCAGGAGTTCGGCCAGGTCGGTGTCGTCGATCTCGCGCCAGCCGGCGAAGTCCGTGGTCATGTAGGCGCCCATCGGGTGGTCCGGCCCGCCCGCACCCGGGCCGCGGCGCCACCCGAACGCCACCTCGGCGGCCTCGGACGGGCACTGGAACCCGGCCGGCGCCTTGCCGATGTGAACGACCACGAACACCCCCTCGCCCGAGGGCCGGCCGTCCTCGAAGTGGCGGTAGACGGCTCCGGCGTGGAAGAACTGCTCCTCGGCCATCAGCTGCTCTCCCTTCCCGCCGACACGCGTCGCCCTGCTGTCCATGGTGCCGCGCCCGCCGGGCAATTCCAACGCGCCCGGCCGCCCAGGTCGAGCCGGGCCCGGCTCCGCCCGGCGGGACTCGGCGTGGCAGACCGACTGCGGGCCGATTGGTCACAGATAGTAGTGAGTGGTCCGCCTCGGTGGTGAACCGGCCGGCCCGGCGCGCTCGAAGGCGGGTGGATGGAGCCGGCCGTTCCGGGGCGGGCAATTGGCCGCGGGCGGACGAGGGAGAGTTCATGGGCGAGGCGAGGTCTCTGCGGCGGGCTCGTACGGGCAGTCCCGCCCCGGCCGCGCGGCGAGAGGCCCCGCAGACCGGCGCGGGCCTGGCCCGGCTCGAGGGGTACCTGGTCTGGGAGGCGGAGGTCTGCGCGGCCGAACGGGACGCCCAGCAGTTCGCCGGTCAGTTCCGCTGGCTCGCCCAGGAGCAGCGGGAGGAGATCGCGCAGGCGTACACCGGGGACCGGCTCTGCTACGCCCGGGGTGTGTTCGACCGGGCGTTCGCGCGGGCGGAGGAGATGGGACAGGACTACGCCTCGAAGTGCCGTCGGGCGGCCGGGCTGTGGGCCGCGGTCTGCCTGGCGGCGGTGGCGGTGACCGCCCTGCTCGCCGCGGTACCGGTGCTGCTCGACCACTGAGGCCCCGCCTGCCGCGCGCGTACGCGGGTCACCGGCCCGGACGGCCGGAGACCCCCGCGGTGCGGAGGTCTCCGGTGGTGAGGACGGTCGGTCGTGGTGAGGGCGGTCAGTGGTGGCCGTGGCCGCTGCTGATCGCCTCGTGCTCCTCGGCGGTGGGCTTGGGGATCTGGCCCGTGCTGCCGAAGTAGCTCTCGGAGAGCTTGTAGCGCAGGACGTCGAGCCGGCGCGGCTTGCCCTTGCGGTTCGTACGGACGGGGAGCGGTTCCGGGCGGGGTTGGTCGTGTGCCGTGAACTTGTACAGGTCGCCCTGCGCGAGCGGGGTGTGCACCTCGATGAACTCGCCGTGCGGGAGACGGCGGATGATCCCGCTCTCGCGGCCGTGCAGCACCTTCTCCTTGTCCCGGCGCTGCAGGCCCAGACACCACCGTTTGGCGATGAAGAACACGATCACCGGGACGACGAAGAAGCCGACCCGGACCGCGTCGGTGATGACGTTGATCGACAGGTGGAAGTGGGTGGCGACCAGGTCGTTGCCGCCGCCGATCAGCAGCACCAGGTAGAGGGAGATCCACGCGGAGCCGAAGGCCGTGCGGACCGGTGCGTTGCGCGGCCGGTCCGCGATGTGGTGCTCGCGCTTGTCACCGGTGATCCACGCCTCGACGAAGGGGTAGGCCCAGATCGCGACCAGGACGAGCGGGAAGATCACGAGCGGCAGGAAGACGCCGAGGTTCAGGGTGTGCCCGCCCCAGACGGAGATCTCCCAGCCGGGCATGACCCGGACCAGACCCTCGGAGTAGCCCATGTACCAGTCTGGCTGCGCGTCGGTGGAGACCTGGTCGGGCCGGTAGGGGCCGTAGGCCCAGATCGGGTTGACCGTGGCGATGGCCGACATGGCCGCCACGATGCCGAAGACCAGGAAGAAGAAGCCGCCGGCCTTCGCCATGTAGACCGGCATCAACGGCATGCCGACGACGTTCTTCTGCGTGCGGCCGGGCCCCGCGAACTGGGTGTGCTTGTGGTAGAAGACCAGGATCAGGTGCGCGGCCAGCAGGCCGACCATGATGCCCGGGATCAGCAGGACGTGGACCGTGAACAGACGCGGCACGATGGCCGTCCCGGGGAACTGGCCGCCGAAGATGAACATCGACAGGTACGTCCCGACGACGGGCACCGAGAGCACCGCGCCCTCCATGAAGCGGATGCCGGTGCCCGAGAGCAGGTCGTCGGGGAGCGAGTAGCCCATGAACCCGTCGAACATGCCGAGGATGAGCAGCGTCGCGCCGAAGATCCAGTTCAGCTCCCGCGGTTTGCGGAACGCGCCGGTGAAGAACACCCGCATCATGTGGACCAGCATCGACGCCACGAAGACGATGGCCGCCCAGTGGTGGATCTGACGGATCAGCAGGCCACCGCGGACCTCGAAGCTGATGTTCACCGTGGAGGCGTACGCGTCGGACATCCGCACGCCGTCCAGCGGGGTGTAGGAGCCGTGGTAGGTGACCTCCGACATGCTGGGCTGGAAGAAGAGGGTCAGCCAGACGCCGGTGAGGATGATGATGACGAAGGTGTAGAGCGCGATCTCACCGAGCATGAAGGACCAGTGGTCCGGGAAGATCTTCCTGAGGTTGGACTTGGCGAGGGCGTAGATGCCCAGGCGCCCGTCGGTCCAGTCGGCCAGGGCCTCGCCCGGGCCGGCCGGCTCGGCCCGGGTACTGGCCGGGGTCGCCTTGGAGTCCGGACGCCGCCGGTCAGCCCGCATGCCCGCTCCCCGGGTGGGCCGCCCGAACGCCGGAGCGGCATGAGTCGTGCACGGAACGCGTGGCCGGCGGCTGGAGCCGGCGGATCGATGTGATCACGGGACCTCTCGACGGGCGGGCCCGGGCCGTGCGGCGGCCGTGTGGCTGCGGCGCCGGAATCCCCTCGGGTCGCGAGCCGGACCACCGTGGACCGGGGCGACCGGGGATGTCACCGGGAGTAGTTGATTGGCTACCCAACCATGTTCGCGCGGCCGGAGTGCCGGTGCACGCTCATCCGGTGCTCTCCGCGGCGTGTCGTACGTGGGTGTCTGCGCAGGTGCCCGCGCGGAGGGCGCCGCCCCCAGCACCTCGATCCGCGCCGCCCGGAGCTCCCGCCGACTCCCGGACGCCGGGAGTCCGGCCTGCGGACGGCCGACGGTGCCGGTAGTCGGTGCCGGTTGCCGGTGCCGGACCGCCGTCCGACGATCGACAGTAGGGCAGCGGTAGCAGGGCAGCGTTCCCGGCGCCGAGGAGTGCTTCGGCGGGCCCGGCGCGTCGCATGTCCGCAGCGAAGGGCGAGCCGGCGAAGGAGCGAGTCATGGCATATCCAGTGATCGTCGGGGTCGACGATCCCGAGAGCGCGGGCGCGGCCGTCGACTGGGCCGCCGACGAGGCCCAGTCCCGGGGGATGAGCCTGCGCCTTGTCCACGCGTGGCTGTGGGAGCCCGACCAGGCTCCGGAATCGCTGGACGCCCGGGCTGCACGAGGGGCGGGCGAGGAGGCGCTGCGGATGGTCGCCGACCGCGTCGCCGCCCGGCACCCGGGCCTCGAGGTCGGCAGCGAGGTCGTGGACGCGAGCCCCCGCGAGGCGCTCGTCGCCCTCAGCTCCTCGGCCGGCCTGCTCGTCCTGGGCTCACGCGGGAGCGGCGGGTTCCAGGGGCTGCTCGTCGGATCCACGAGTCTGCACGTCACCGCCCATGCCGCCTGCCCGGTCGTCGTCGTCCGGGCCGCGGCCGCCGAGGCGTCGGACGGCGTCGTGGTCGGCGTGGAGGGCCGCGATCCGTCGGACGAGATCCTCGAGTTCGCCTTCGACAGCGCCCGCCGCCGCGGCCTGCCGCTGCGGGCGATCCACGCCTGGAGCTACCCGATCGTCCTCGGCCCGGGGCACGCGCTCCCGCCCGTGTACGAGTCCGGCCACGTACTGGCCGAGGAGCAGCGGCTCCTCGCCGAGGTCATGGCCGGCTGGCAGGAGAAGTACCCCGACGTCCCGGTGGAGGAGGACGCCGTACGCGCCGGACCCGCCAAACACCTGGTGGCCCTGTCGAAGACGCACCAACTGGTCGTGGTCGGCCGCCACCGCACGCCCGAGGGACCCCTCGGACGGCTGGGGTCGGTCAGCCAGGCCGTCGTCCACCACGCCCACTGCCCCGTCGCCGTCGTACCCCCGCCCGGCCCCCGGCAGTAGGAGCAGTAGGAGCAGTTGGCAGCGCGGCCCGGCCTGGACGGCACCTCACCTTCACTTCCTCCTTCGGACAACCGGTCAGGGCAGGAGTTCGACGTACCCGTCGGTGCCGTGCACGCGGATGCGCTGGCCGTCGCGGATCAGCCGGGTGGCGCGGTCGACGCCCACGACGGCCGGTAGGCCGTACTCGCGGGCGATCACCGCGCCGTGGGTCATCAGGCCGCCGACCTCCGTCACCAGGCCCGCGATGGCCACGAACAGCGGTGACCAGCTGGGGTCCGTGTGCGCGGTGACCAGGATGTCGCCCGCTTCGAGATCGGCCTGCGCCATGTCGAGGATGACGCGGGCCCGGCCCTCGACGGTCCCGGCCGAGACCGGCAGGCCGACCAGGGCGCCGTCGGGCACGTTCTCGCGCCGGTACGCGCCGGCGACGGCCTCGCCGTCCGAGGTGAGTACCCGGGGCGGGGTGAGCGTCTCGTACGACCGGAAGGCCTCCTTTCGGTGCTCGATGAGCCGGCCGTCCAGCCGGTGGGTGCGGACGAGGTCGTGGAACTCCTGGAAGGTGAGGTGGAAGACGTCCTCCGCCTCGCGCAGTACGCCGGCCCGTACGAGTCGCCCGGCCTCCTCCAGCAGGGCCTGCTTGTAGACGGAGTATCGGCTGACGATGTTGTACTTCGGGTACTCGCGGTACCCGACGAAGGCCCGGACCTGGTCGATCATCCGCTTGGTCCGGTCGGCCTTCCGCTCCCCGTCCGGCAGGGCCCGCAGGCGGGTGAGGACGTCCCGTTCCTTCTGCTCCGCCTGCTGTCGCCCCTGCTCGAAGTGGCGTTCGGCGGCGCCCGGTTCGAAGAGTCTGACGTTGTCGAGGATCACGGGCACCAGCGTGCTGGGCCGCTCGTTCCACCGCGGCCTGGTGATGTCGATCTCGCCGACGCAGCGCATGCCGTACCGGTCGAGGTACCCCTCGATGGCGTCGCGCGCCTCGGTGCCACCCGCGAGTTTCGGCAGCCCGTCCAGGAAGTCCTCGTCCGTGACGCCCCGCAGGTACGCCACCACCTCGGGGTGCGGGCGGATCGCGTCGGCGACGTCCAGTAGCGCCAGGCCCATCTCGGACGTGATGTTGTCGGGCGCGGACAGGGTGAGCGTGTCGGCCGCGCTCTTCTCACCCAGCCATGCGAGCAGCGTGTCGTTGAGCCACCAGGTGGCCTCCATCCCCGCCATGATGGCCTGCATGTTCAGCGGATCGCCGAGGAGGCGCTTGTGTTCCTCGAAGGCGTCCAGCAGGAACTCGAACAGCGCCGGTCCGGTCTTCGTCCGGATGTCGCGCCGCAGGGCGGCGAGGGAGGCCCGGCTGCGTTCGATCAGCTCGGGGACGATGGCCGGGTCGGCGATGGCCGGGTCGGCGGTGGCCGGATCGGCGGTGGTCGGGTCGGATGTGCTGAGGGCGGGCGGCGCAGCGGTAGCTGTGCCGGTACCGGGGTCCGGGAGCGAGGGGATGAAGTCGCCGCGGTCGAGGACGGTCTCCAGCGCGTCCCTGACCAGTGGATCGCCCTTGCCCATGAGGTCCAGGAGGCCGGCGCGGCTCGCGGGCGCCGCCAGGCGGCCGGTGACGTCGACGAACAGCCGCCCGCCGGCCTCGTGCATCGGCACCATGGCCGTCAGTTGCCACATCGAGAGCCCCAGGGGCTTCATGGCGTCGGTCATCATCTGCTGGTGGCCGACCGAGACGTAGAGGCGGTTCTCCGCGTCGCCGGCCTCGGGGACCGGGAACAGCGTGGTGATCGGCCGGCTCTGCACGATCCGGAAGTCGTCGTCGACCAGACACCACTCGATGTCCTGCGGGCGGCCGAAGCGCGCCTCGATCCGCCGCCCGAGCTCCACCAGCCGCAGGACCTGGGCATCCGTCAGCGACGGCTGCTCCTGCTGCTCCGGGGCGACCGCCACCTCCTGCGTGCCGCCGCCCGGCACGCCGACAATGGCGCGCTGTTTGGCGGCGACCGTCCTGGCGATCACCTCGCCGTCGCGGACCTTGAAGACGTCCGGGTTGACCAGACCGGAGACCAGCGCCTCCCCGAGGCCGAAGCCGGCGTCCACGGCGGCGACCTTCCGGTTGCCCGTGACGGGATCGGCCGTGAACAGGATGCCGGACGCATGGGGGAGGACCATCCGCTGCACGACCACGGCCATCTGGACCGTACGGTGGTCGATGCCGGCCCGCTGACGGTAGGTCACGGCCCGCTCGGTGAACAGCGAGGCCCAGCACCGGCTGATGTGCCGGAGGATCCCGGCCGGGCCCACCACGTTCAGATAGGTGTCCTGCTGGCCGGCGAAGGAGGCGGTCGGCAGGTCTTCCGCCGTCGCGCTGGACCGGACGGCGTACGCCGCCTGCTCACCGTGCCGGGCGAGCGCGGCGGTGACCGCGGCGGCGAGACCGTCCGGGACGGCGATCCCTTCGACGGTCCGGCGGATCTCCTCGCCGAGCGCGCGGACCGCCTCGCGGTCGTCCGGGCCCAGGCGCGACAGCCGGTCCAACTGGTCGACGACCGCCGGGTCCTGCGCCACGACCTGCCGGAAGGCCGCCGTCGTCACACAGAAACCGGACGGCACCCGGACGCCCTCGATCCCCGACAGCCCGCCCAGGTGCGCGCCCTTGCCGCCGACGACCGCGATCTGCGTCTCGTCGACCTCCTGGAGGTCCAGCACGTACTGCTCGCTCATCGCGACACCTCCGAAGTGGCCGTGTTCCGTCGCCGCTCACCGGCCGGCAGCCGCACCGCCGCTCCCGCCGCCGCTCCGGCAGCACCGCGTCCCCCGTACGTCGACAACAACACCCGCACGTCGTGTGCCCTCATTTCCGCAGGTAGTGGCTTCGGCCGACGATTCTGCGCCCTCACCGGGGCCTTGCCGCAAGCCCCCCGGTGCGCTATAAGTTAGGAGAGGCAAGGAGAGATGGATCTCCTTGCCTTCGCCATTTTCCGCCCGCCGGGACGGTGGAGCCGGACGCCTGGCGGCGGCGGCGCGTCGCGTACGGCGGTGTGTGCCGTGGCCGAGCCGGACCTACGCCGACGACCTCGACGATCCCCGCGCACCGGTCACCGCCAACCGGCCCTCCCGTCGCCTGCCGCTGCACCTGCCCCGACGGCTGGGTCTCCATCAGGACCCGCCGGGCTCTCACCGCCGGCGCCGGCGAGCGTCAGGCTCTCATTGGCATCGCGGCCGGCTGCCCCGACGATGACCTCACCGTCACCCTCGCCCGAGGACATGAGTACGGCCGACTTCGATCGGCCCAGGTCCGCGCCGGCCGGGGTGTCCACGGCAGCGATGCGGAGAACCGGCGCCGCGCGGGCGGACTCGCGGCGCCGGCCGGTCGGCCGGCTTCTCCTCTCGTCGCCGATCCGGTGGCGTAGCCCCGCCTTCGCGATGAGGCCGACGATCCGGTGCCGGCCTTCGTGCCCAGGGGCGTGCTGTGGCGGAGCGGTCGGGTGTGTGAGCGGCTCGCGGCGTCCGGTGCGGCGGCGAGCCGGTGGGTACACCCGGTCACGGCTTCGCCGGGGAGGCCGGATGCGGCCGATCGGCCCGCGGGCACCGGGAGCCGGGTCGAGGCCGGTGGCCGGGTTCCGTGGGGAGGTGACCCCTCCACGCCTGGCACTGTGACGGAGGTCATGGACGGCGGAGAACCTGCGGGGCTCCGGCGCCGTCTGGCTGGTGTGAGATCACGCAGGAGAGCACTGGACGAGCTGGACGAGGAACGCCTCCTCCGGCTGGTGGCCAGGGGCGACCGCAGGGCGTTCGACGAGTTGTACCGGCGCACGTCGCCGTGGCTGGCCGTGCGGTTGCGCCGTCGCTGCGCGGACGAGCAGATCGTCGCCGAGGTCATGCAGGAGACCTTCCTGGCGGTGTGGCGCGCCGCCGGCGCGTTCGCGGGGAGCGCGGCCGGCGGGACGGCCGTCGGATGGCTGTGGACCATCGCGGCGCGCCGCCTGGTGGACGCCTTCCGGCGTCGTGCCCACCATGCCGACCCGCCGGCCGCAGCCGCCGAGCGGGCCGTGGCGCCCGCGGCGGAGGACGAGGTACTGGCCGCAACCGTCGGCGGGGACATCGGCGATGCGCTGCGCCAGCTGGCACCGGAACTACGACAGGTACTACAGGCACTGGTACTCGACGGGCTGACGGTACGGGAGACCGCCGTGCTGCTCCGACTGCCCGAAGGCACGGTCAAGACCCGCGCCCGCCGGGCCCGGATCGCGATGCGGGAGGCACTGGCATGAGCGGGGAACACGCCTCGATGCGCTTGATCGACGACTACGCACGCGGTGACACGACGATGGCCGCCGACGTGCTGTGGGCCCTGGAGTCCCATCTGGAGACATGCGCCCCCTGCCGCAGCCGCCTGGCGACCTCCGTGGCCACCGAGGCACCCGACATCGCCTCGCTCGTCGCCACCGTGCGGGCCGAGTTGGAACCGCAGCTGGACGCGGCCGTCCCGGCGCCCTCGTGGCGCCGGCGCTTCGGGCGGGTACCGGCCTGGCTGGCCCCGGTCGTGGCGCCGTGGCTGGCCATGACCCTCAGCATCACCATGCTGGCGCTGCTGCTCGCCGTGGCCGCGCCGCCGATGCACCTGGGGGGTGCCCCGCTCGTCGTACTGATCGCACCGGTGCTGCCGCTGTGCGCGGTCGCCGCGTCGTGGTCGCCCGCCCTGGACCCGGCCCACGAACTGACAGCCTCCACCGCCCGTGCCGGCCTGCCCCTGCTCCTTCGACGCGCCACCGCCGCCTTGGCCGTGGTGGTGCCGGTGCTCCTGGTGGGGGGATGGCTGACCGGAGCCATGACGGCGGCGCAGTGGCTGCTGCCCTCCTTGGCCTTCACCTCCACCGCCCTGGCGCTGGGCAGCGTCATCGGGGTGACCCGCGCCGCCGTCGCGCTGGTGGCCGCCTGGGTCGTCGTCGTCGCGGCACCCGCCTGGCTGGCCGGCGCCTTCCCCTCCGCCCTGCACCCGGATCACCTACCGGCCTGGGGCCTGCTCCTCGCGCTCGGCACCGGCGCCGTGATCGCCCGCCGCAACACCTACTCAACGCAGTGAAACCATCGTCGACCCTCGAAAGGGACCGCCGCATGACGCCCACAACGAGCGCGGCCGACACCGCGCCGAAGACCTACGCCTGGGAGATCCGGGCCACCGGCCTGAAGGTGCGGGCCGGCCGCAGGAAACTGGCCGTCGACGGACTCGACCTCGCACTCGGCACCGGCGCCCACGGGCTCCTGGGACCCAACGGGGCCGGAAAGACCACCCTGATCCGCTCGCTGGCCACCGTGCTGCGCCCCGCCGAAGGGGAACTGGAACTGTGCGGCACCCCCATGAGCGCCTCGGGCGACCTGCGGGCCCTGCGCCGCCGCATCGGCTACCTGCCGCAGGAGTTCGGCTACTACAAGCGGTTCACGGTCCGTGAGTTCGTCGAGTACATGGCCTGGTTGAAGGAAGTCCCCAAGGCCGACATCCCCGCAGCCGTCCAACGGGCCGTGGAACGGGTGGGCCTGGCCGACCGCGCCGACCACCGGATGAAGACCCTGTCCGGCGGCATGGTGCGCCGCGCCGGCATCGCCCAGGCCATCGTCAACGACCCCACCCTGCTGCTCCTGGACGAACCGACCGCAGGCCTCGACCCGGCACAGCGACTGCGCTTCCGCGAGCTGCTGCAGGAACTGGGCCGCGACACCTGTGTGGTGGTCTCCACCCACCTGGTCGAGGACGTCGCGGCCGCCTGCTCCGACGTGGTGCTCTTCGCCAAGGGCCGGCTCGTCTTCCAGGGCACGCCGCAGGACCTGGCCGCCGCGGGCCGCCCCGAACACCCGGGCGACAGCCCCCTGGAGCGCGGCTACTCGGCGCTCCTCCAGGGCTCCGGGCGTCAAGGGGGTGTCTGGTGAACGGGCGTCTCCTCGGCACCGAGCTCAAGCGGTCGGCCGCCCCGTGGCCCGGCCTCGTCGTTCTCGCAGGCAGCCTGGCGATCTTCTTCCTGATCGACGGAATCTGGTGGAGGGGCACTGCCGGGTGGACGGCCCACTGGACCCCCATGGCCCTGTGGACCCGATCCTGGCTGCTGTACTGGTGGCCCCTGGCGGCGGGCTTCGGGGCGGTGTACGGGCTGCGCGAGTCCCGCTCGCGGATGACCGAACTGGTGGCGACCACACCGCGGCCGGCCTGGCGCCGTGCGACGCTGTCGGCCGCCGCCATGGCGATCCCGCTGGCGTCGGGTTTCGGCCTCCTCACCGTCGTGGGCGCCGTCCGTGTGGCGCTCGGCCCCACCACCTACCTACCACTCGGCTGGCTGCCGATCTCGCTGGTGGCGGTGCTGGCCCTGGTCGCCGCCGCCGTGTTCGGCATGGGCATCGCGCGGGCCGTACCGTCGGTGCTCACCCCACCGGCGCTGGTGCTGAGCCTCCTGATGACGTGCATGCTCCTGCAGCAGAACGCGGAGGAGAAACTGCCGTCCGCACCCGGCCGGTTCGCCCTGCTGTCCCCGGCGACCGCGCAGCCGCGGCAGATGCTGCTGACCCTGTCCGCTTCGGTGGACCTGGGTCAGGCCCTGTGGCTGCTCGGTCTGCTCACCACCGGACTCGCGCTGCTGTCGGCCGCGGGCAAGCGGGCCCGGCTGCTCGCAGCCATCCCCGCCCTGGCCGGTGCGGTCCTGGCCCTGCTGGTCTTCCCCGCCGACGTACGCGACACCTACGTCGTCGACAAGGCCGCCGCGGCCATGGTCTGCGACGGTCCGGTCTGCGTGACCCGGGCGAACAGCTCACACCTGCCCGAACTCGCGGCGCACGGCAGGGAGGCACTGCGCCGGATGCGCGACGCCCTGGGCGAGCAGGCTCCGACGGAGATACGGGAGAACACCGGGTTGCGCGCGCTCGGCGACCACCGCGAACTCACCGGTGGCGTCGTGCTGGTCGACTTCGACGACCCGCTGATCGCCGAGGCGTCGGGCGACGGACTGACCCGCGTCCTCGTAGCCCAGGGCCTGGTGCCGAACTGCGCGGCGCGCACCCCCTGGGAGAGCGGTGGGCTGGCCGACGTCCCGGTCCAGAGCATCGCCGCGAGCTGGGCCCTCGGCGATCACCGGCTCCAGCCGCTGCGGACGCCCGACGCGTACTCGCAGCTCAGCTGGGAGAACGCCGAAGCGTCCTGGGCGAAGCTGCCGGCCCTGCCGGCGGCCGAGCAGCGTTCGCGGATCGCCCTGGCGCACGCCGCCGCGCTCTCCTGCCAGGACAAGCGCGCGGCACTGACGGGGGAGACGTCCCCATGAGGTGGCTGACGCTGTACGCGCGTTCACGGCAGGTGCCGACCTCGGCAGCCGCGGTCGCACTCGTCGCACTGGCGCTGTGGGCCTTCACCCACGGCAGCGGCAGGGGCCCGGCGGACCTGGGGATCGCGCTCCTGGTCCTCGCCACGAACGTGGCGGCCGCTTCCATCGGACTCGGCGGGCAGGACGACCTGCTGGACCGGACCGCCGCGATCCGGTGGATACCCCGCAGGGCAGCACATGTGCTGCTGATCGGGACGGCCGCGGGTGCGGCGCTGCTGGCGGTCCAGGCGGCCGGGCCCGACCTCGCCCCGGCCTCGCTCGTCGTCCGGGACAGCGCCGGCCTGGCCGGCCTGGCCGCGCTCGGGGCGGTGCTGTGCGGGGCACCGTTCGCGTGGACCCTGCCGACCGGGTGGCTCGCGTACTCCCTCCTCGCCCCGGCTCCGGACGGCACCGTGGGACGGGTGGCCGGCTGGATGATCACTCCACCGGGCACGGCTGCGTCGACCGCCACCGCGTGGGCCCTCCTGGCGACCGGCACCGCGCTGTACGCCGTCGCCGGACCGAGACGGTAGCGGACGGTAGCGCACACCCCCGACGCCGAGCACTCCGGTCGGCGAACCTCACCGACACCCCTCGCGGGCGGGTGGCCACGCCCTGGCCACCCGCCCGCGGGCCTGCGCCAGGACGGTGAGGCGGCCGCCGCGGCCGATGGCGCGGTCCGTGACGTGCAGGGCAGGTCACCCAGCACCGGGCGCGGGCCGGTTCCGGCCACCGCCGAGGCGGGCGGTGCCGTCAGTGGTGAGCTGGCGTCGGGGCGAAGGGGCCGTCGAGGGCTGCCCATTGCAGGAGCATGATGGTCTTGGCGTCGGTGATGCGTCCGTCGCGGGTCATGGCGAGGGCCTCGGCGAAGGGCAGTTCGAGGACCTCGATGTCCTCGCCGTCCTCCTCGAGTCCGCCGCCGGTCCCGGTCCGGTCGGCCGGGGTGTAGGCGGCGGCGAAGAAGTGGAGGCGTTCGGTGACGGAGCCGGGGCTCATGTAGGCGTCGAGGACGTGGGTGAGCGGTCCGAGGGTGACGCCGAGTTCCTCGGCGCTCTCGCGTCGGATGGCGGTCGTGGGGTCGTCCGCGTCGAGCAGCCCTGCGGCGGCCTCGATGACCATGCCGTCGGGGTGGTCGTTGACGTAGACCGGGTAGCGGAACTGACGGGTGAGCAGGACGCAGCCGCGCCGGGTGTCGTAGGGCAGCACGACGGCGCCGTTGCCGCGGTCGTAGGTCTCGCGCTGCTGGGTCTCCCAACGTCCGTCGCGGCGGCGGAAGTCGAAGGTGGTGCGGCGCAGGACGTGCCAGCCCTGGGAGGTGAGTTCGACGTCCCGGACCCGGACGCCGGGGTTGCGGTCCAGTCCGCGTCCGGCCAGGTCGAGGCCGGTACGGCCGCGGTGGTCCGGGGTGTCGATCCCGGGGCGGCCGGTCACGCGGCCTCCTGCGGGGTGCGGTGGGGGATCTCGGCCGCGAAGACGGGCCAGGCGGCGGCCTCGAGCCGGGCCAGGTCGGCGGCCATGGCCTGCGGGTCGCCGTCGGTGCCGGAGCGGTACGGGCCGGCGATCAGGAAGAGCATGGGTGTGTCGGTCACGGGCGCTACGATACATGCAGAAACGTGCAAGAACAGGAGAGAATGCGGATGCTGGCTGCTGAACGGCGCGACCACCTGCTCGGTCTGCTCGCCCGCGAGGGCAAGGTCGTCGCCAAGGACGTCGCCGCCGAACTGGGCATCTCCGAGGACAGCGTGCGGCGCGACCTGCGCGATCTAGCCGCCGAGGGGCTGTGCCAACGGGTGTACGGCGGCGCACTGCCCGCATCGCCCGCCGTGGTGGACTACACCGCCCGGCAGCGGCTGGCCCCGGACGGCAAACGGAAGGTCGCCGCGGCGGCGGCCGCGCTGCTGAGGCCGGGCGGCACGCTGATCCTGGACGGCGGCACCACGGCCCTCGCCGTCGCACACGCCCTCCCGCCGGACCTCGCCTGCACGGTGATCACCCACAGTCCGACGATCGCCGTCGCCCTGCTCGAGCATCCGCGGGCGGAACTCTTCCTCCTCGGGGGCCGCATCTTCAAGCACTCGGCGGTCGCCTGCGGGGCCGCCGCGGTCGAGGCCGCGCAGAACGTGTCGGCCGACCTCTGCCTGCTCGGCGTCACCGGCGTGCACCCCGAAGCGGGACTGACCACCGCGGACGCCGAGGAGGCGGCGATGAAGCGGGCGCTGGCCGCGCGGGCCGCGGACACCTACATCCTCGCCTCGTCCGAGAAGATCGGAACGGCTTCGCAGTTCCGGGCGCTGCCCTGGGCGAAGGTCGGCGGGGTGATCACCGACGCCGACCCCCGCGACCCGGTGATCGGTCAACTCGAGGCGCTCGGCGTGGAGATCCTCGCAGCCGGGTGACGGCCACGGCCGGTACGGCCGGAGGCGTGACGGCGCGTTCCGGCGCCGCCCCGGTCGTCGGGCGGGATCGTCGGGCGGGATCGTCAGGTGCAGTACAGGCCGTTGAACGGCTCCCCGAAGCCGAGTTGTTGCGGCATCAGTTCGTAGTGCTCGAGGCCGTCCCGTTCGGCGGTGCCGTCGATCAGCCCCCACCGCAGCCCGTGCGCGTCGACCGCGAAGGGGCGGATCCGGATGGGGCCGTACGTCACGCCGCGCAGACCGTCCAGCAGCTGCGCCAGTTCGCGCTCCGCCGTGTCCACGTCGGCGGTGGGGCGGAAATCGGTGCCGAGGTGGTTGCCCTCCGGGTCGAAGCGGTGCAGCAGCGCCATCGTGCAGGCCAGGCCGCTCGCTCCGGTGACGTCGCCGAAGAACTGGCCGTCCTCGTGGGTGCCGATCCAGCGCGTGCGGGCGTGCGGCTCGTGGGCGACCGGCACCTGGCGGGCCGGGAAGTCGAGCTTCTGCCACTCGACCAGGCCCTGCCAGCCCGGCTCCACCGCCGTCCACCCCCAGAGGAGTTGCTCCGTGACCGCCCAGGTCTGGTGGCCGACGGCCTGGTGGTGCCCGTCCGAGGAGCCGAACCGGTGCTCCACCTGCCAGGCATCCGGCCCGTGGCGGTACGCCTGGATGTACAGCTGATCGCCGCGCAGCACGCACAGCCAGGGGTGCTCCGCGCTGACCCGTTCCCGCACCGCCCAGGTCAGCTCGTCGCGTTCCGGCCGGCGGAGGCGGGAGCCGTCGGCGAAGTCGATCACGATCTCATCGGTCCTGTGCACGCCCGCACGCTAGCGCCCGGCACCGACAGCCGTCGTCGTCCAGGGCGTACCGGCGCCCATACGTCCGCGGCGGGTGCCGGGTCGGTGTCCTCAGCCCGGCGCGGCGGCCCCCGGGTCGGCGGCCAGGTAGGTGCGGTAGGCGTCGGCCACGTTCAGGAGGTAGCGGCGGGCGGCGGCCCGGTCGTGGTCGTCGAGGTCCTCGCCGGCCTGGTGGACCAGGCGCAGCAGGGGGGCGAGCTCGCCCATCACGTGGTCGAAGCCGTCGGCGGTGACGTCGAGGACCTGGCGGCGGCCGTCGCTGGGGTGCGGCTCGCGGGTGAGGTGGCCCTCGGCGACCAGCCGGTTGACCGACTGGGTGCCGGCCGCCGTGGTGACGCCGAGTCGGCGCGAGAGTGCGGCGGGGCCGATCGGCTCGCCCGCGGCCCTGGCCATCACCACGTGCTCGACCGCTTCGACGTTGGTCAGGGGCATCTCCAGCCGCTCGGCGAGGGCGGCCCGGGCCAGCTGGGTGAGGGTCAGTACCTCGCGCAGGGCCTGGGAGAGCTCGTCGCCTGCCCGCGGCGGGGCCGGCCCGTCGGAGGAGCCCGCCGCGCCGCCCGGCCCGGTGGGTGGACGTTGCGCCATACCGGGAATTCTGACACGGTAACTATCGCTAAGTTACTTAACTACTTGCGAATGAGGCTGCGCCCCCGTGTCACGAAGCCCGGCCGGTCCCGCCCGGCTGTCCGCTCCCGCCCGGCCGCCCGTCCCCGCCGGCGGCCCCGGCCGGCCCCGCGCCACGGCGTGGATCGTCCTCCTGCTCACCGTCCTCGGCCTCGGCGCCGCGTTCGCCCTCGGGCCCGCCGACGCGACGACCACCCGGGCCACCGGGACCGCACTGCCCGCCGGGTCACAGTCCGCCGAGGTCGCCGAGATCCTCAGAGCTCTCCCCACCGGCGCGGCGGCGCCCGCCATCGTCGTCTACAGCACCACCGACGGCAGCCCGCTCACCGACGCCCAGCGCACGCTGATCACCGAGCGCGCCACGGCCCTCGGCGCCCTGGGGCTCGCCCCCGAGGCCGCCCGCCCCCGGACCGTCCAGGACAGGGTCGCCACCGTCGCCGTCCTCCTGCGCACCGACGCCCCCGACGACCGGAACACCGCCACGGTCGACCGGATCCGCCGGACCGCCGCCGCCGACCTCCCCGCACCGCTGCGCGCCGAGGTCACCGGCGGCCCCGCCTTCCGCGCCGACATCGCCCAGGTCTTCGCCGGAGCCGACGTCAGCCTGCTGATCGCCACCGCCTCCGTCGTCGCCGTCCTGCTGCTGATCACCTACCGCAGCCCGGTCCTGTGGCTCGTCCCGCTGCTGGTCGTCGGCGCCGCCGACCGCACCGCCGGCCTTCTGGTCGGCGCTCTCGCCCCGCACGCCGGCGTCGTGGTCGACGCCTCTGCCGCCGGCATCCTCTCCGTGCTTGTCTTCGGCGCCGGCACCGACTACGCGCTGCTCCTCGTCTCCCGCTACCGGGACGAACTCCGCCTCACCGACGACCGGTTCACCGCCATGGCCCGGGCCTGGCGCGGCACCGCCCCCGCCGTCCTCGCCAGCGGCACCACCGTGGTCCTCAGCCTGCTCACCCTGCTCGCCGCCCAGCTCACCGGCAACCGCGGCCTCGGATTCGCCGGAGCCGTCGGCATCCTCACCGCCATGGCCTTCGGGCTCCTGGTCCTGCCCGCCGCCCTCGTCCTGCCCGGACGCCGGCTCTTCTGGCCCTTGGTCCCCGAGGTCGGCGAGCCGGTCGCCGCGGACCGGCGCGGAGTCTGGGCCCGCATCGGACGGGCCGTCGCCGGGCACCCCGCCCGTACGGTGGCCGCCGGCAGTGCGGTCCTGCTGCTGCTCGCCTCCGGGGCGCTCGGCCTGCACACCGGGCTCGCGCAGTCCGACTCCTTCCGCAGGACCCCGGAGGCGGTCCTCGGGCAGCGGACCCTCGCCGCGGTCCAACCCGCTGGGTCCGCCGCCCCGCTCACCCTCACGGCCGCCCGCGGAGCCGCCGACCGGGTCCTGGACGCAGCCCGCCAGGTGCCCGGCGTCGCCTCCGTCACCCAGGGCCCCGCCACCGACCGGTACGCCACGGCCCAGGCCGTCCTCACCGCGGCACCCGGCACCGCCGAGTCGGACCGCACCATCGAGCGGCTGCGCACGGATCTCGGACGGATCCCCGGCGCGGGCGCCCTGGTCGGCGGCCAGAGCGCCGAGGCGTACGACACGGCCCGCGCCGACGCGCACGACACCCGGGTCGTCGTCCCGCTGGTCCTGGCCATCGTGCTGGCCGTCCTGGTCCTCCTGCTGCGCGCGCTGGTCGCCCCGGTGCTGCTCGTCGCGACCGTCATCGCGTCCTACTTCGCGGCCCTCGGGGCGAGTTGGCTGCTGTTCCGGACCGCGTACCACTTCCCGGCCCTGGACGCCAACGTCCCGCTGCTTTCGTTCCTGTTCCTCGTCGCGCTGGGCGTGGACTACAACATCTTCCTGATCGCCCGCACCCGCGAGGACACCTTGGCCGGGCACGACACCCGCCGCGCCGTGCTGCGCGCCCTGGCCTCCACCGGCGGGGTCATCACCAGCGCCGGCATCCTGCTCGCCGCCGTCTTCGCGGTCCTCGGCGTCCTCCCGCTGATCACGCTCACCCAGATCGGGGTCATCGTCGGCATCGGGGTCCTGCTGGACACCCTGCTGGTGCGCACCGTCCTCGTCCCCGCGCTGGTCCTCCTCACCGGCCGGCGCTTCTGGTGGCCCGGCCGCCCCGAGGACCGGGTGGCGGCCCGGCCCCGGTAGTGGCCGTGTGCCGGGGGTCGGCGGGCGCTTCCGAGGTTCCGGTCGTGGTCGGCGTCGGTGCCTTCGAGTGCCCGGGCCTCGCGGGTCGGGGCGGGGAATCGATGCACGATGGTTGCGGGTGGTCCGGGCCCGGTGGTTTCGGACGCTGGAGGTGACGAGCGCCGTCGACGCGGAGGTGGCCGGATGTCCGACAGCACGCTCACTCCCGAGGACGTTGCACTGGTCCGCGAGTTCGTGGAGGTCCCGCCGGGCGTCGCGATCGACCCGATGGACGTGCAGCGCGCCCGCCTGGCCCGGTCGGTCGGCGGACGGTTCCGCAAGGTGGCCCACGGCCTGTACGAGATCATCACCTACGCCCCCACCGACCCGGTCGGGTAGCCCGCCAGGGGTGAGGGGCGGTCAGGGCGGGCTCTGGCCGCGGGCGCGTTCGGCGGCCAGGAGTTCGGGGAGGCCGTCCAGGCGGCGCAGGCCCGCGACCGCCCGGGAGGTGCGGTGGTTGGCGGCGAGCAGGTCGCGGTGGCGGTCCACGAACGCCCAGTAGCCGGTGGTGAAGGGACAGGCGTACGGGCCGAGCCGGTCGGTGGGCCGGTAGCGGCACGGGCCGCAGTGGTCGCTCATGCGGTGCAGGTACGCGCCGCCGGCGGTGTAGGGCTTGGTGGTGATCAGCCCGCCGTCGGCGTACTGGGACATGCCGATGACGTTGGCGGCCATCACCCAGTCGTAGCCGTCCACGAAGCAGCGGTGGAACCAGTCGGTGAGCTCGCGCGGGTCCCAGCCGTGCTGCAGCGCCCAGTTGCCGAGGATCATCAGGCGCGGGACGTGGTGGACCCAGCCGTGGTCGCGGACCTCGGCCAGCGTGCGGGCCAGGCAGCGGGCGGTGACCGCCTCCGCGTCGAGGTCCCGGAACCAGGTGGGCAGGGGCTCGTGGTGGCCCAGGCGGTTGGCGTCGCGGTAGCCGGCACCCAGGTGCCAGTACAGCTGCCAGACGTACTCGCGCCAGCCCGCGACCTGGCGCACGAATCCCTCCGCACTGTTGAGCGGGACCGCCCCGGCGCGGTACGCGGCCTCGGCGGCGCGCACGCACTCGCCCGGGTCGAGCAGCCCGAGGTTGAGCGGGACCGACAGGGCGCTGTGGGCCATCCACGGGTCGGCGTGCAGCACGGCGTCCTCGTAGCGGCCGAAGTCGGCGAGGCGGTGGGCGACGAAGTGGGCGAGCGCCTGCTCGGCCTCGGACCGGGTGGCGGCGAAACGGCGCGGGCCGTCCCGGCCGACGAACGCCACCTCCCCGGCCCGCTCCCACCGGTCCAGATCGGCCCGCACCCCGTCGTCGATCTCGTCCTCCCGCGGCTCGAACGGGGGCGGCACCGGCAGGGTGGCCGCGCCCTTCGGCGGCGGCTCACGGTTGTCCCGGTCGAGGTTCCACCGGCCACCGGCCGGGGTGCCGTCAGGCTCGAGCAGCAACCCCTCGGCGCGGCGCACCCGGTGGTAGAAGTCCTCCAGCAGCAGACGCCGCTCGCCCGGAACCCCGGCCCACCGGCGGAAATCGGCGAACGGCACCAGGAACCCCCGGGGCCGGACCACCGTGACCTGCGGCAGGCTCTCCACCAGGCGCAGCGCCGCTCTCGAGGTCGGATGGCAGACCGTGACCCGCCCCCGTCCGGCCGCCTCGGCCAGACCTTCCCGGTAGGTGCCGGCCTGCACGTAGCGCACCCGGTCCCCGAGGCCGGCCGCGGCGTGGCGCATCGCGGACAGCACCAGGTGGGCCTTGGCCCGGTGGAAGCGCCGCCGGCGCAGCACCGACCGGGCCTCGATCATCACCACGGGCGCGCCGGGGTCGGGGCCGTCCCCGTCGGGTCCGTCGCCGTCCGGGGTGAGGAAGTGCGGTCCGAGCTGGTCGCCGAAGACCCAGTGCGGGCGCGGGCCGCTCATGGCGGGCTCCGGTGCGGAGGTTCGCCGGGCAGATCCATGGTCGGCTCCAGTCGCTCGCTGACCGGGCGGGCACGCGGTACGTGGCCCGCAGGCGCGGGTGATCGCGCCCGCAGGCAGCTTCGGCCACGGGAACGGTCACCGACAGCCGCAGCGGTGCCGCACCGCTTCGGCGGGTCGCCCCGGCCGAACGCCGCACAAACGGTGCAACTGGGCCGATCGGGTCGGACCGTTGCACCGTGGCGTCGTGACCACGCCGACGCAGACCCGCACAGACGCACCCCCCGCCGACCCGCCGGGGCCGGCACCCGGCGACCTGCGCCGGCTGCTGGCACTCTCGGGGCACGGCGACGAAGCGGCGTTCGAGCTGCTGTACCGCGCGATCTCCGGACCGGTGTACGGCGTCGCGCTGCGCGTGCTGCGCAGCCGGGCCCACGCCGAGGAGGTCGCCCAGGAGGTGCTGGTCGAGGTGTGGCGCGCCGCCGCGACCTACCGCCCCGCGCACGGATCGGTGCTGGCCTGGGTGCTGACCATCGCCCACCACCGCGCCGTGGACCGCGTACGCTCCGCCCGGGCGGCCGCCGACCGCGAGCGGCGCAGCGCACTGCGGGAGCTGGTGGCGGGCGCCCGGAGCGACCCTCCGGACGAGCAGGTGGTCCGCTCGCTGGACGGGGCGGAGGTGAGGTCCGCGCTAGCGGGCCTGAGCCGACTGCAGCGCGAGGCGGTGGTGCTGGCGTACTACGGCGGGTACTCGCAGCGGGAGATCGCGCAGCTGCTCGGCGTGCCGCTGGGTACCGTCAAGTCCCGGATCCGCGGCGGCCTGACCCGGCTCAGGGCCGCGTTCGGACTGGACCCCGACGGGCCGCGCCCGATGGCCGCGCCCGCGTACCAACCGGGAGGGACCCGATGACGGACACCGGTCGTGCCGCCGAGTCGGTGTGGGACTACCCGCGCCCGCCGGCGGTCAGGGCCGCCGCCGGCCGGCTGGTCGAGGTGTGGTTCGGCGGCCGGCTGGTCGCGTCCACCAGGTCAGCGCTTCGGGTGCTCGAGACCAGTCACCCGCCGGTGTACTACCTGCCGCCCGGTGATGTGGCCACCGAACTGCTCATCCCCGCCGAGGGGGTGAGCTTCTGCGAGTGGAAGGGACGGGCCCGGTACTGGGACCTGGCAGTCGGCCCCCGCCGTGCCGGGCAGGCGGCGTGGAGCTACCCGCAGCCGCTGCCCGCGTACCGGGAACTGCGCGACCTGCTGGCGTTCTACCCGGGACGGGTGGACCGCTGCACGGTGGACGGCGAGGTGGTGCGCGCCCAGGACGGCGACTTCTACGGCGGGTGGATCACCGACGAGATCACCGGCCCGTACAAGGGCGGCCCGGGCACCTCCGGCTGGTGAGTCCCACCCCCCGGCGGCGGCTGAGGCGACGCGCCCGGCGGAGGTCCCCGCAGGTCGGGCCCTTGGGCCCTGGCTCGGCCACGGCCGGCGGCGGAGGCTCGGGAGTACCGGATCCCGGTGAACGCCGCCGCCGCGGCCACCGGTGAGGCAACCGGTAAGGAGAGGATCAGCATGTCCAATCCCGCCCTCACCCAGGCCGATCTGCGCCTGCTCGTCTCCGCCGCGGGCGCCGCCCCGTCGCTGCACAACAGCCAGCCCTGGCGGTTCCGGCCGACCGCCGACGGAACCGGGATCGCCGTGTACGCGGACCGGCGCCGCGCCGTACCGCTCGCCGACCCGGACGGCGCCGCGCTGCACGTCTCCGTCGGCGCCGCCGTCTTCAACCTCCGGGTGGCCGCCCCGGCTCGCCTCGGACGGGCGGCCCACGTGCGGATGCTGCCGGACCCGGCCGACCCCGACCTGCTGGCCGTCGTCACCCTGGCCGCGCCTGCCGCGCCCGCTGCCGTACCGTCAGCAGCCGGTGACGCCCCCGCCGGGGCGGCCGGCCTCGCCCGGCTCGATGCCGCGATCGCCCTCCGCCACTCCAGCCGCGAGCCGTTCGCCAACCGGGACGTGCCGGAGTCCGTCCTCGGTGAACTGGTCGCCGCCGCCGCGGCGGAGGGCGTGGTGTTCGCGCCGCTCGAGGAGGCCGCGGTGCGCCGGGTGCTCGAGCTGACCGACGAGGCCGAGCACCGGCTCACCGCCGACCCCGACCGGCTGGCCGAGACCCGGGGCTGGCTGCGCGCACGGTCCGGGGCCGCCGACGGCATCCCGCTGTCCGCCCTGGGGCCGCAGGACCACGACGCGCGCGTCCCGATGCGGGAGTTCGCCGGCCCGCCGCCGTACCGGCCCGGCGAGGCCCCGCCCGCCCGCCGCTTCGAGGCACTGCCCCAGCTGTGCACCCTCACCACCCGCGGGGACACCCCGCCCGACTGGCTGCGCAGCGGCCAGGCCCTGGAGCACGTCTGGCTGCTCGCGACCCTGCACGGCGTACGCCTGACCGTCCTGCACCAGGCCGTCGAATGGGCCGGGACCAGGTGGGCGCTGCGCGACCCGGAGGAAGGCCCCGGCCACGTCCACGCGGTGCTGCGCCTCGGCTACGGCCCGCCCGGCGCCGCCACTCCCCGCCGCCCGGTGGAGGAGATCCTGGCGCCACGTCCGCCGGCCCCGGTCGCCTGAGCGCGATGCCCGGGCCGGGCCGGCTCCTCGGCAGCCGGGCGGACCGTGAAGGCGTCGAACGGCTCGGCCTCGATGGTCGTGAGGTCGGCGAGGGTGGCGAGCCGATGGTGATGTGCGCGGTGTACCGGCTGGGTCCGATCCGGGTGGGGACGTAGCCGTCGATCCCGGTCCAGGGTGGTCCGGTGCCGGTCGCCGTCCGGGGGAACGGCATCCGGCCGGTGGCCGACGGACGAGGGACGTCAGGCGCCGCTCGCGCAGACCACCCCGAAGAGTCCCTCGCCGTCGGCGGAGGGGCACACCAGTGAGGTGACGCCGGTGGCGGCCCGGGTCCAGAGGGCGAAGCCCTGGTGGGTGCTGATGTCGTCGATCAGCATGACGCCGTCGGGCGCCAGGATCCGGCCGATGCGGTCCATCTCGAACCGGGTGTTGCGTGCCGTGTGCAGGCTGTCGTGGACGAAGACGTCGACCCGGCCCAACTGCCGTCCCAGCCGCGGCAGGCGTCGCCGGCTGGACCCTTCGATGTAGGACCAGGCCCGTCGCTGGCGGGTGGGGACGGCCGCGCCCGTCTCCGGGTGAAGGCCGGGGCGGAAGGGGTGCGGCAGGTCGATGCTCCACAGATGACCGCGCCCGTTCTGCTCCAGCGCCTCCAGGACGTACCGGCTGATCACACCCCGGGCGACCCCCGTCTCGACGACGACCTCGGCGTGCCGGTGCAGCACCACGCACCGCACGGCCCGCGCCAGCGACTCGTCCGCGTCGCTGTAGCCGCCGTACGTGTGCCGCCCGAAGGCGAGTCCCCGGTCGTGCAGTTCCTGCTCCACGGACCCCCACAGTTCGGCCGCGTGCGGCGCCTCCGGACACGGCCAAGGGGCGCCGAGCAGGTCGTGCAGGTGCTCCTCCCACGCGGTGTCGACGTCGTACGCCACCGGGTGCTCGCGGTGCCGGCTCAGCTCCTCCGGCAGGTAGAGGAGGGTCTCCACGGGGTCCGCGGACAGGGCGCGGGCGAAACGCCTCATTCGGTCCGCGCCGCCCGGAGACTCGAAGCGGCCCATGTCTCCACCGTAGTGCTCCCGCCGCTGTTCTCCATTCCGGCAGGTCAGCGGGGCGGTGGCCGGTGCTGAGGCCGGGACGGGTGCTCAGGAGGCGGCGGCGTGTTCCGCCGGGACGACCACGACCGGAAGCCGCGCGTGGTGGACGACCTCGGTGCTGGTCGAGCCGAGGGTCAGCCGTCCCCAGGCTCCCGATCCCCGGGAGCCGACCACCAGCAGGGAGGCGTCCTCGCTCGCGTCGAGTAGGACCTGCGCCGGGCGGCCGGGGTTGCAGACGATCTCCACGTCCACCGACGGCCCGCCGAGCTGCCGCTGCAGTTCCTCGACGGAGTCGGCCACGGCCTGCGCGACGAGGTCGCTCTGCTGCGGGACGGGACCGCTGCCCGGCCCGGCACCGGCCGTCCATTCGAAGCCGGAGTGCTGGGTGGGGGCGTACTCGTACGCGCACACGGCCCGCAGCCGGGTACCGCGCAAGCGGGCCTCGCGGAGCGCGAAGGCGACGGCCTGCGCGGCGGGGGCCGAACCGTCCGTGCCGACCACGATCGGGCCGGCCGGCTGAGGGACAGGAGCAGCATCGGTCACGGAGGGCCTCCGAGGCGTCGGCGGGCGTCAGGTGTCCACTTCTCAGCCTGCTCCTGCCCGTCCGCCGGCACCAGCGCACTCGCGTGGCGGGAGCCCGCTGACGGCTGTCGGTGGTCGTGGCTAGGGTGGCGATCATGAGTCTGACAGCAGTGATGATCACGATGGATTGTGCGGAGCCGCAGGAGCTGGCCCAGTGGTGGGCCACCGCGGTGGGAGGCGAGATCGCCCAGGACTACGGCGACTTCGTCATCGTCAAGGCGCAGCCGCTGGCCCTGGGCTTCCAGCGGGTGGCCGAGGAGCGGCGGGACAAGAACCGCATACACGTCGACTTCGCCGCCGCGCCCGACCGGGGCATGGCGGGGGAGGTGGAGCGGCTGGTCGCCCTCGGCGCGAGCGTCGTCGGCGAGCACAGCGCTCCGGGCCTCACCTGGACCGTGCTGCGGGACCCGGACGGGAACCAGTTCTGCGTCCACTGAGGAGAGTCGTGCCGGCACGGCAGCCAAGCTCGGCCTTGCCGGCGCCTTCCCGGGTTCGTCGACGGCCGCGAGCCGACGGCGCCGCCTGGTGACGGAGGGTCAGGTCTTTCGCGTCGCCCGCCCCGCCGTCGGCCCGTCGCCGTCGCCGCTGCTGTCGTCGTCGACCGGGCCGTCGGCGGCGGTCGGAGTGTCGGCGACGGCGACGGGTGCGGTGCTGCTCCTGGTGGTCCGGCAGGTGTGGCACGCGTGCCACTGGGTCGGCCACCACGGCTGGTCCGGGTCGGGCGCGCGGTGCGGGGCGAGGGTCATCTCGCCGGTGTCCCGGCCGCACAGGGTGAGGGGACCGCAGGCTCCCGAGGCATCCAGGGGAGCGGCATGTGCGTGCCGCACCGGCCCCTGCGGGTCCGCCGGCGAGCGGTCGGTTCCCAGGAGCCGCACGTTGGTCGGCACGTCCAGTTCCAGTACGAGGACGATGTTCATCCCCTCACCGTGGCCGCCGGACCGCCCTGCCGCACCTGCACGGCGCCATCCGGCCCAGTGCCCCACCGGGTCCACCGGGCCCACCGGGCCTGTGCATCGCCGCCGCGGCCGCGAGGCGACGGCACCCGCACCGAAGCCGGCCGCGCTGCACGGCCGGGCGGCGGGCCGTAGCGTCGGACAGACGGACGTACGGCCCCTCCGGACCGGGGCGCGAGCGAGGGAGGCCCTGATGCCGGCCGCAGCACTGTTCGATCCCGACGGCTCCGGCACGGGCGGCACGGGCGGCGTCCTCGCGCACCGCGCCCGCCGCCGGTCCGCCTCCGCGTAGCCGCGACCGTGGACGCCCGTCGCGGTGACGGCTACGCGGTCTCCGCGGAGTTCTACGACCTCCTCCAGGCCGAGACCGACCGCCGCCAGGCCGAGCAGCGCTTCGCCGAGGCCGCCGCCCGGGCCCGGTACGCGGTCCTGGACGTCGGCGCGGGCACCGGGATCGTCACCGAGGTCCTGCTGCGCGCCTCGACCGTTCCCGTCCACGCCGTCGAACCGGCCCCCGCCATGCGCGCCGCCCTGCTGTCACGGCTCGCCCACCTCGGCGCCGACCGGCGCGCCCGGGTCACCGTGCACCCCGAACCCTTCGCGGCGGCAGGCCTGGCCGAGGCCGCCGACCTGGCCGTCGCCTCCAACATGATCGCCGGCCTGGATCCCGCCACCCGGCGCGCCACCTGGCGGGCGCTCACCGCGGCCCTGCGGCCCGGTGGCCTGCTGCTCTTCGACCCGCCGCCCGCCCACCTCCCGACCGGCACCGAGGAGGCGCAGCGGCTCGGCCCGGTCCGGGTCGGCCCGGACCTCTACCTCGCCGACGTCACCCGGGAGCCCCACCGAGGCGTCCTGCGCACCGTCTTCACGTACCGCGTCGAGCGGGAAGGAACGGTGCTCCGTCAGGCCCGGGAAGCCTTCGACCTGTGGCCCGCACCACCCGGCCTGCTCGCCGAGGAGCTCCGGACCGCGGGCCTGGACGTGGTCCGGGCTCCCCACCCGGACCTGATGGCCGCCCGGCGCCCGGCCGCCTAGGCTGGCGGCGGTCGAGCCGGTCGGCTCCCGGGACGGTCCGCGAAGGGGGACGGCAGTGGAGGACACGCTGAATCTGTGGCGTCAGGAGCTCGGCGCGGTGCCGGAGTCGGTCTGGCGACGGACCGGACTCCGGGTGCTGATCCTCGCGGACAACGGCCTCACCGCGCTCCCGCCGGATATCGGGCGGCTCCACCGGCTGGAGACCCTGGACCTGGGACACAACGCACTGACCTCGGTGCCCGGCGAGCTCGGCGGGCTGACCGGCCTCAGCGGCTGCCTCTACCTGCACGACAACCGGTTGACCCGGCTCCCCGACTCGTTGGGGGACCTGACCCGATTGCGGTACCTCAACGTCGGTGAGAACTCCCTCACCGCTCTGCCGCCGACCATCGGCGCGATGAGCGGTCTCGTCGAGCTCAGGGCGCAGCACAACCGGCTCACCACCCTCCCGGACGGCATCGGCGGGCTCCGCAACCTGCGGGAGCTGTGGCTCAGGGGCAACGCCGTCGACCACCTGCCGGCCTCGGCAGCCGGGCTGTCCGAACTGCGCCACCTGGACCTGCGCGAGAACGCCCTGACCCGGGTGCCGGAACCGCTGGCCGGCCTGCCGCGCCTGCGGCAGATCGACCTGCGGAGCAACCGCCTCACCCACCTGCCCGACTGGCTCACCCTGCTGCCGTCGCTGGAGAAGCTGGATCTGCGCTGGAACGCGGTGGACCCCGCCCTGCCCCTGCTCGGCGAGCTGGAGCGGCGGGGTTGCATCGTCCTCACGTGACGTCACCTGACGGCCTGACGCCCTGACGCCCTGACGTGACCCGCCCGACCGGCGGCGACAGCCGGTGGTCAGCCCTGGGGGTGCATCTCGTCCAGCAGGTCGAGGTTGCGGAACACCGGGGGACCATCGCACAGCGCCGCGAGCTGCGCGGCGAACTCGGCGGTCTCGGGGCGGTCGGAGTTCTCCTGCGCCTGCTCGTACGACGGGAACTCCACGATGTTCAGGTACACGTTCTCCTGGTCGCGGTCGCGGGTCTGCAGGGCCCGCGTCACCAGCGACCGGCCGGCGTTCTGCTCGACCCAGCTGTTGAGCAGGGCGGTGAACTCGTCGATGCGACGCGTCTTGAACTCGATGATCTGAACGAACCTCATGGGCTCGGCCTCCTCGGCTCAGCGGCTCGGCAGCCGGTTGCTACCTCCAGCGTCGGCCGGAGGCGGACGGTGGCTCCGTCCGCCTCGCCGGGGAGTCCGGCTTCCCACCCGGTTGGTCGCACGGGGGCACCGAGCTCACCCGTTCGGGTGGCGCGCATGGTGACCGCCGCCTCGGGCCACGACGATGACACCGACGTACACGGGACCGCGGGCCCAGGACCTGTCAGGGCCGCGCCCCGGCGGAAGGGGAGCCGATGGCCGAGCCGACGGACCCGGTCGCGGGTGGAGGCGGTCGCGTCGCGCGGCTCCTGCCGGGCCTGTACGTGCTGCGGTCGTACCCCCGCCGCTGGCTGCGGGCGGACCTGGTGGCCGGCCTCACGGTCGCCGCCTACCTGGTGCCTCAGGTCATGGCGAACGCGACCGTCGCGGGCCTGCCACCGGTGGCCGGACTCTGGGCCATCCTGCCCGCCCTGCTCGTCTACGCCTTCCTCGGCTCGTCCCGGCTGCTTTCGGTCGGGCCGGAGTCGACGACGGCCCTGATGACGGCGAGCGTGGTGGGACCGCTGGCGGCCGGCGACCCCGAGCGCTACGCCGTCCTCGCGGCGGCGCTGGCGGTGGTGGTCGGGGTGATGTTCATCCTCGCCCGGATCGCCCGGCTGGGCTTCGTCGCGGACCTGCTGTCGCAGCCCGTCCTGATCGGCTACCTCGCCGGGGTCGCACTGATCATGATGGTGGACCAGCTGACCAAGCTCACCGGCGTCGAGACGCAGGGCTCGCACTTCTTCCCGCAATTGATCTCCTTCCTGCGCAACATCTCCCAGGCCCAGGCCGCGACGGTGGTCCTCAGCATCGCCACCCTGCTCTTCCTGTTCCTCGCCGCCGCCTATCTGCCCCGCGGCGTGCCGGTCCCGCTGCTGGCGGTGGTCCTGGGTACGGCGGTGACCGCCGGGTTCGGCCTGGACTCCCACGGCATCGCGGTGATCGGCGAGATCCCGACCGGGCTCCCGCACTTCTCGGTCCCGTCCCTGAGCGGGCTCAAGGAGCTGGCGTTGCCCGCCATCGGCGTGCTGCTGGTGGGCTACACCGACGTGATCCTGACCGCGCGCGCCTTCGAGTCCCGCAGCAGCGGCGAACGGCTGGACCCCGATCAGGAACTCCTCGCGCTCGGCGTGGTGAACCTCGGCACCGGCGTCCTGCACGGCTTCCCGGTCAGCAGCAGCGCCAGCCGCACCACCCTCGCCAAGTCGGCGGGCGCCCACAGCCAGCTCTACGGCCTCGCGGCGGATGCGGTCGTGGTCGGCGTACTGCTGTTCCTCGGGCCCGCGCTCGCCCACACGCCTTCGGCCGTGCTGGGCTGCCTGGTGGTCTTCGCCGCGACCCGGATGATCGACATCGCGGGCTTCCGGCGGCTGGCCTCGTTCCGCAGCCGGGAACTGCTGCTCGGGCTCGGCTGCCTGGTCGGCGTCCTGGCCCTGGACATCCTGTACGGCGTACTGGTGGCCGTGGGGCTGTCGGTGGCCGAGTTGCTCACCAGGGTCGCCCGGCCGCACGACGCGGTGCTCGGCCTGGTGCCCGGTGTGCCCGGCATGCACGACATCGACGACTACCCGCAGGCCCGCACCGTCCCCGGACTGCTGATCTACCGGTACGACTCGCCGCTCTTCTTCGCCAACGCCGAGGACTTCCGCCGGCGCGCGCTGGCCGTGGTCGACGAACAGCCGGAACCGGTGCGCTGGTTCGTGCTCAACACCGAGGCCAACGTCGAGGTGGACATCACGGCGCTGGACTCGCTGGAAGCGCTGCGGGAGGAGCTGGCCCGGCGCGGCATCGTGTTCGCGGCGGCACGGGTCAAGCAGGACCTGCGCGAGGAACTGGACGCCTACGGGCTCACCCGGTCCATCGGTGAGGACCGGCTCTTCGCCACGCTGCCCGCGGCCGTCGCGGCGTACCGGTCCTGGGAGAACGGGAACGGGAACGCGGACGGGGCCGAGGCCTGAGCGGAGCCCCGGGAAGCACAATTCACGTCCCTTGCATCAGCGAGTCCATTGGTCGAAATGACAAGTATCTGCCAGGGCTGTTACGAACTGTCCCTTGCGGATGCAAGATGGCCGCACCCGGGACGGCGGCGCCGCGGGCGCGAATGCTTCGCGCGACCCCGTGACAGCACATCAGGAAGAGGAAATGCACCATGGGAACACCCGACCGGATGGACGAGCAGCTGCGCGCCCTGGGCCTCGTCCACGCCCAGGGCAAGGCCGAACGGCTCTTCGCCGAGGTCCGGGCACGCGGCCTGGTCGCCCCCGGAGCCGGCGAACGCGAGGTCAGCGACCGGATCCGCGACCTCGCCAACGACATGTTCGGCACCACCAAGCACTGGCACAAGCGCATCGTGCGCTCCGGCCCGCACACCCTGTTCCCCTACCAGGAGAACCCGCCGGACCGGGTGATCTGCGAGGACGACATCGCCTTCGCCGACTTCGGCCCGATCTTCGAGGAGTACGAGGCCGACTTCGGGCGCACCTTCGTACTCGGCGACGACCCCCACAAGCACCGCCTGCGCGACGACCTCACGACCGTCTTCACCGCCGGCCGCGCGGCCTTCCACGCCGACCCGCGGATCACCGGCCGCGGACTGTACGCACAGGTCGAACGGCTCGCCGCCGAACGCGGCTGGGGCCTGGGCGGCTGGCACGCCGGGCACCTGGTGGGGGAGTTCCCGCACGAGACCGTCGACGGCGCCAAGGCCGAGTCCTACATCACCCCGGACAACGACCACCCGCTGCGCCGCACGGACCGGGCCGGCCGGCGCTGCCACTGGATCCTGGAGGTCCACCTGATCGACGAGGAGCGCGGTTTCGGCGGCTTCCACGAGCAACTGCTCGACCTGGCCTGACCCGTAGGACGCCCGGATCACCGTCGCACCGGACCCGGAGGCCATCGCCGGTGAGATCACCCTGCTGGCCCGGGCCGCCCGTCCCGCCACCGGCCCGGCGGCCCACTGAACCCGCCACCCCGGCAACCGGGTTGTCCCGGCCGGGCAGCTCCGGCTCCAGCACAGACACCGACGCGCCGCCCGGTTCGGCGCTCTGCGCTACGCTTGCCGGCCTCCCCACCAGCCTCGCGTGCCGTGCCGGCCCTCAGCGGGTGGGCCGCCCCTGCGCCGTGGTGCGGGCCCCCTGACCGAAAGGCCGTCCCGTCGTATGAAGATCCCGAAGCGCTTCTACGTGGAGCTGGCGGTGCTCGCGCTCGTCGGGGTCTCCGTGGCCGTGGTCCCGGGGGTGATCGCGCGACACGGCTGCGCCGCGGGAGCCGAACTCGCAGGATCCGCCCCGGTCAGGGAGTTCACCGGGACGCACCCCGGGACCGTGCCCGCCGGGGAGCCCTCGCCGGTCACGTGCAACGAGGACGGCGGCTACGCGCACGCCGGCGCGGAGTACCACTACCAGGTCCCGGAACGGGAGATCGTCGACTACTACACGCGTACGGCGGAGTCCCTGGGCTGGGTGCCGGACCGTGAAGGGGAGCAGGTCCCGCCCGAGGTGGCCGGGTTCTGCTTCTCCAGGGACGTCGAGGGCAGGCCGGTCATGGTCGTCGTGCGCTTCGACTCCGTGGCGAGGACGTACCAAATCCGGTCCGAGGTCGCCCTGGACGGCACCCGGAACAGGTGCTGGCTCTGACTCCCCGCCATGCCCCCGCGCCCGTCGGTCAGGTGGCCGGCCGGGTGGGGGAGGGCGGGGCGGGGGGTGGGGTGGTGGGCAGCGTCAGGCGGAAGGAGGTGCCGCCGGGGGTGTCGTGGACGGTGAGGGTGCCCGCGTGGAGGGTGGCGATCTCGCGGGCGATGGGCAGGCCCAGGCCGCTGCCGCCGTCGTCGCGGCTGCGGGCGTCGTCGAGCCTGGTGAACCGTTCGAAGATGGCGTCGCGGTCCTGGGGGGCGATCCGGGCGCCGTCGTTGGTGACGTCCAGGACGGCGTTCCCGGTGGCCGGGTCCAGGTGCAGGTGGACGGTGACCCGGTGGGCGGCGTGCCGTTGCGCGTTGTCGAGCAGGTTGGTCAGCAGGCGGCCGAGCCACTGGGCCTTCCCGTACACGGGCACGCTGTCCGGGACCCGCAGCTCGATCGGGTGCGGCGGCGGGATGCGGCCGCGGACGGTCGAGCGTACGAGGTCGGCGAGGTCGAGGGCGTCGTCGGGGCGGGGCCGGCCGGGGCTGTCGAGGCGGGCGAGCAGCAGCAGGTCGCCGGCGAGGTCCTGAAGGCGTTCGGTGTCCTGGAGCGCGCCTTCGACCATGGTCCGGCGCACCCCCGGGTCGGGGTGGGTGTGGGCCACCTCGAGCTGGGTGCGCAGGACGGCGAGCGGGCTGCGCAGCTCGTGGGAGGCGTCGGCGATGAAGCGGCGCTGGCGGTCGCCGGCGGCTTCGAGGCGGGCGAGCATGGCGTTCATCGTGTGGGCGAGGCGGGCGATCTCGTCGTCGCTGCGGGGGTCGGGGACGCGCCTGGCGAGGTCGCGGTCGCTGATCGCGGCGACCTCGGCGCGGATCGCCTCGACCGGCCGCAGGGCGCGGCCGGTGGTGCGCCAGGTGAGGATCGCGACAGTGACCAGGACCAGGGCGCTCATCGCGGCCAGCGCGGCGGTGGTGAGGTCCTCGGCGGTGTCGGCGGTCCGCAGTGAGGCGCCGACGTGGATGGTGACGGGTCCGCCCGGGGTGTCGGTGGTGACCGTGGTGACGCGCTGGTGGGAGTCCTCGCCGCGGTGGCCGAGGTTGTAGCTGCCGTCGGTGGGGACGAGGCCGGGCCGGCCCATCAGGTTCTGGCTGGCGGCGACGACGTTGCCGCCGGCGTCGAGGACCTGGATGAAGTCGGTGCCGTGGTCGAGCGGCAGCGGCGAGGTGAGGTGGCCGCCGGCGGCGAGGTGGGCGACGACTTGGGCCTGTTCGCGGGCGCCGGTCTCGACGCTGTGTTCCAGGTTGACGCGCAGCACCAGCAGGACGGCGCCGCAGGCGACCAGCAGTACGACGGCGACCCCGGCGCAGGCAGCGGCGGTGGTGCGGGTCCGCACGGACCGGGGTGCGAGGAGGTGCAGCAGGGCGGCGACGCGCGGGTGGCGGGTGAACCGGTCCGCCGTCGCGGCCGTCCGGCGGCGCACGGCCCGCACCAGGGCGGGGAGGGCCCGGTCAGCCACCGTCGGCCGCCAGCCGGTAGCCGGCGCCGCGTACGGTCTGCACCGCGGCGCGTCCGAACGGCGTGTCGATCTTGCGGCGAAGGGCGCTGATGTGGACCTCGACGGTGTTGGGGTCGCTGTCGGGGCCGCTGTCCCAGACCTCCTCGAGGATCTCGCGCTTGGAGACCGCCTCACCGGCGTGCCGGGCCAGGTGGTCGAGGACCGCGAACTCGCGGGGGGTGAGGGCGACGGCGGTGCCGCCCCGGGTGCAGGTACGGGCCGCGGAGTCGACCACGAGGTCCCCGAGGACGGTGCGCCGCGGTGCCCGGCTGCCGATCCGGCGGGCCAGCGCCCGGAGGCGGGCGACCAGGACGACGAACGAGAACGGCTTGGTCAGGTAGTCGTCGGCGCCGGTGTCCAGCGCCTCGGCCTCGTCCCACTCGCCGTCCTTCGCGGTCAGCATCAGGATGCCGGCGTCGCTCCCGGCCGCCCGCAGCCGGGAGCACACCCGGTAGCCGTTCAGGCCGGGCAGCATGATGTCCAGCACGATCACGTCGTACGGGTGGTCGGTCGCCCGGGCGAGGCCGGACAGGCCGTCATGGACGATGTCGACGGTGAACCCCTCCGCGGTCAGACCGTGCTGCAGCGCCAGCGCCAGCCTGCGCTCGTCCTCCACCACCAGTACTCGCATACCCCCAGGGTGGCAGGTCCAGCGGCCGGTCGGCTGAAGGCTTCTTCAGGTCTTCAGGATCCCTTCAGCCCCGCCCGGTCAAGCTGATCGTGTCGTCCGGGCGAGGGTCCCGGACCCGGTAGGGAGTCGGGGTGGGCGTCATGAGCGAGCCGGTCGGTGCGGGGCAGCCGCAGGAGAAGCCGGGCAGGGCGGTACAGGTCCGGCGGTGGGCGCGCGGGCGTTCCGCGCGCTGGATCGCGGCCGGTGCGACCGCCGTGGTGGTCGTGGGCGGCGGCGCCGCCGTAGCCTTGCACCACGAGCGGGAGGCGCACGGCGAGCACGCGGCCGCGGCCGGGGACGGCGAGGGGCGGGCCGACGGCCGCGAGGGCCACGAAGGCCACGAGGGTCACGACGGCGGCCGCGACGGGGGTCGGGACGGCGGCCGCGCGCCCGCGCCGCTGCCGGCCCTGGACGCGGCGGACGCCGTGGTGAAGGCCTCCTCGGGGGTGCCCGGCGGCAAGGTGGAGTCGCTGCGGGCGGTGCCCGAGCAGGGCGGCGGCCGGGCCTGGCAGGCCGTCGTACTCGGCCCCGACGGGATACGCCACCTGGTCACCGTCGACGGGGCGAGCGACACCATCACCGGCAACACCACGCTGGGCGGTTGATCCCTTGAGCACCACCGCACCGGCCGCGGCCGCCACCCGTACCGGGCCCGCCGCGACCGTCCGGACCAAGGTCCCGCAGGTGACGGCGGCGTTCTGGCTGGTCAAGGTCCTCACCACCGGCATGGGCGAGACCACCTCCGACTACCTGGCCCGCGCCCTCGGACCCGTCCCGGCGGTCGCCGCCGCGGCGCTGCTCCTCGCCGCCACCCTGCTCGCGCAGGCCCGTAGCCGCCGGTACGTACCGGCCGTGTACTGGTCGGCGGTGGTCATGGTCAGCGTGTTCGGCACCATGGCCGCGGACGTCGCCCACGTCGCCCTCGGGGTGCCGTACGCCGCCTCCGCGCTCGCCTTCGCCCTCGCCCTCGCGGCCCTGTTCGCGGTGTGGCGGAGGACCGAGGGCACGCTCGCGGTCGGGACGGTCGACGGCGGGCGCCGCGAGGTCTTCTACTGGGCGACGGTGATGGCCACCTTCGCGCTCGGCACGGCGGTCGGGGACCTGACCGCGGCCACCCTCGGCTGGGGCTACCTGCCCTCCGGGCTCCTGTTCCTCGCCCTGATCGCGGTGCCCGCGCTCGGCCACCGCGCCCTGCGGACACCACCCGTCCTGGCGTTCTGGTGGGCCTACGTGCTCACCCGCCCGCTCGGCGCGTGCTTCGCGGACTGGGCCGGCGTCAGCCGCCAACGCGGCGGCCTCGACCTCGGCACCGGACCCGTCAGCCTCGTCCTCGCGATCGTCATCGCGGTGGCCGTGGCCCGGCTCACGGTCGTCGCGCGCCGGTCGCCGCGGCCCGCCGTCTGAACCGTCCCCCGACCGGGACCGTCCCCCCGACCCGAAACCATCCACCGACCCGAAACCGTTCCCCCGACCCGGACCCGTCCCTCCTCGGAAGGCGCCACCACGATGTTGTCCTCATCGGCTCTGCTGGCCGTGAACCCCCTGGACGCGGGCTCACTGCTCGGCGCGTTCGGCGCGCTGGGCATCGCCGTGGTCCTCTTCGCCGAGACCGGCCTGCTGGTCGGCTTCTTCCTGCCCGGCGACTCCCTGCTGTTCACCGCCGGCCTGCTCTGCACCACCGGTGCCCACAGCGGGCCCCACCTGGACCTCGCCCAGGTCCTGGCCGCCGCCGCGGTCGGCGCCCTCGCCGGCGCCCAGACCGGCTACCTGATCGGACGGCGCGGCGGCCCCGCCCTGCTCGCCCGCTCCCGCAACAGACACCTGCACGAAGGCGCCGTCCGGGCCGAGGAACTCCTCACCCGCTACGGCCACGGCAAGGCCGTGGTGCTGGCCCGGTTCGTCCCCGTCGTGCGCACGGTCCTCAACCCGCTCGCCGGGGCGCTCGGCGTCAGCGTGCGCACCTTCGCCCTGTGGCAGGTGATCGGCGGACTCGGCTGGACCTTCGGCCTCGTCCTCGCCGGTTACGCCCTCGGATCCTCGGTGCCCAACGTCGACCACTACCTCCTGCCGATCGTCGCCGTCGTCGTCGCCCTCTCGCTGCTGCCGCTCCTGCTGGAGCTGGTGCGCTCCCGCCGTCAGGCCAGGGCCCGATGACGGCCACGGCCCCCGCCCCTGCCCTCGCGACGTCCCTCGCAGTCGACGGGCGCGGCCTCGACGGCGGCCTCTACCTGCGCGTCGACCACTGGGCGGAGCGGCTGCCCACTCCCGTGCAGCACGCGGTCACCGCGTTCTCCGCCTACGGGCTGGTGCTGCTGGCCGCCCTGATGCTGTGGGCGTGGTGGCGCGCCCGCGGCGCCGACAGCGCCACCATGGCGCGGGCGCTGGCCGTACCGCTGGTGGTCACCGCGGTGTTCGCCGCCGACACCCTGCTCAAGTCCGTGCTGGCCGAGCCCCGCCCGTGCCAGGTCCTCGACGCCGGCCGCACGCTGGAGGTCTGCCCTGCGGCCGGGGACTGGTCGCTGCCGAGCAACCACACCGTCATCGTGTTCGCGGGCGCCGCGGCCCTCTGGCACGTCGAGCGCCGCATCGGCCTGCTGGCGCTGCTCCTCGCGGTGCCGATGGGGCTCTCGCGGGTGCTGGTCGGCGTCCACTACCCGCACGACGTCTTGCTGGCCGCGGTCCTCGGCACCGCCGCCGGGTTCGCCCTGACGGCTGCGGCCGGGCGGGCCGGCCCGGTGGTGGAGCGGGCCCGCGCGGGAGGGCTGCGCCGGCTGCTGACCGCGTGAGACCGGAGCGGCCACGGCGGTGGCCGGACCCCTACGGCCGAGGCCCCACCGATCACCGGTGGGGCCTCGTGGCGTACCCCGGCGGTGGGGTCAGGTGGTGGCGGCCACGGCAGTGGGCGGTGCCGTGGCCTCCCGGGCGGTGAGGGACCGGCCGTAGCGGCGCAGCAGCAGGACGGCGGTGGTGGCCAGGCCGGCGAGCAGGCCGGTGGTGATGGCCAGGCTCGGCCGGTCGGCGGGGGAGTGCGGGTCGAAGTAGGGGCGCAGGACGAGGTCGGGCAGGGCCAGGTACAGGGTGCCGACGGCGGCCCCGCAGGCGGGCGCGGTGTTGCGGATGCGGCGGGCGGCTCCGTACGCGCCGAGGGCGAGGTGGCGGCTGACGTTGATGGACGCCGCGTGGGAGAGGCCGACGGCGACCTGGAAGACGATGGAGACGAGCTGGTTGACGGCGGTGTGCGCGGCGAGATCGCCGACCTCCTGCGCTAACTCGCCGGCCAGGGCCTCATCATCGCCCTCTCCAGCCACGACCTCGACCTCGTCGCCCGCCACCCGGCCACCCCCACCGGCGCCGCGAAGCAGCTCCCGGCACCCGCCTAGCGCCGCACAAGGGGACGGTGTCCCACGGGATCCACCGATGCAAAGGTTCCTTTGCAAAGAACTGGTGGCACCCCCTACGCTGCCGCTCATGACGGAACCTCAACCCGCCGTACGCAGCCTCGACGCGCGCTCCCTGCGCGGCCTCGCGCACCCCCTGCGGATGCGCCTGCTCGCCGCTCTGCGGGAACACGGCCCGGCGACGGCGACGAAGCTGGCGGCCCGGCTCGGCGAGTCGTCCGCGTCGGTCAGCTACCACCTGCGGCAGCTCGGCGCGCACGGCTTCATCGCGGAGGATCCGGATCGCGGCACCACCCGCGAACGGTGGTGGCGGGCCGAGCACCGCGGCCACCGGTTCGACCGGCTGGAGGAGTTCCTGGAGAGCCCGGACCCCGAAGTGCGCGGCGCCATGGGGGTGTTCCTGGGCGAGGTGGCCGCCGTCCACGCGCGGGAACTGGACGACTGGCTCGCCGGCACCGGTGAGTGGCCCGAGGAGTGGCGTCGCAGCTGGGACATGAGCGACTTCACCATCCGTCTGACGCCCGGCCTCGCGCGTGAGCTGGTCGCCAGGGCGCACGAACTCGTGCAGAGCTACCGCGACCTGGCCGCCGACGACGAGGCGCAGGCCGTCCCGGTCCGCATCCACCTGCACGCCTTCCCGCGGCCGAAGAGCTGACACCCCGACACACCCCCGGAGACCCCCTGATGACCGTCGCCGCCCCCGGCCGGGCCGACGCGGCCCGGGCCACCCCGGACCGGCGGCCACTGGGCACCCTGCTGGCCGCGAACCTGATCTCGATCACCGGCAACGCCTTCGCCGGCATCGGTGTCCCGTGGTTCGTCCTGCAGACCACCGGAAGCGCCTCCAGGGCGGGTCTGGTGGCCTTCTGCGGCATGCTCCCGCTGGCGGTGTCGGCACTCACCGGCGGTCCGGTGATCGACCGGATCGGCCGGCTGCGCGCATCGGTGCTGTCGGACCTGGCGTGCGGGGCGGCCATCGCGCTGATCCCGCTCCTCCACCGGGCCGGCGTCCTGCGGTTCTGGGAGCTGTGCCTGATCATGGCGGTCAACGGGCTGTTCCAGGCCCCCGGGGAGACCGCACGTCAGGTCCTCACCCCCGATCTCGCCGACCACGCGGGCGTTCCGCTCGCCCGCGCGATGAGCCTGTACACCGGCGCCTCCCGAGCGGCCCGGCTGCTCGGAGCGTCGGGTGCCGGTGTCCTGATCGCCTGCTTCGGAGCGGGGTCCGTGCTGCTGCTGGACGCCGCGACCTTCGGGGTCTCCGCGCTGCTGACCGCCGTCGGCCTCCGGCGGGTGCCCGCCGCCGTCCGCCGACGCGACACGCTCCCGCCGGGCCGTGCGACCTACCGCGACGAACTGTGCGAAGGCCTGGTCTTCCTGCTCCGTCAGCGGCTGCTGCTCGCCGTCACCGTGCTGCTGATGATCACCAACGGCCTCGACCAGGCCTGGAGCGCGGTCCTGCTGCCCGTGCACGCCGAGCGCGACCTCGGCGGACCGGTCGACCTCGGGCTGCTCGCGGGCCTCTTCGCCGCCGGTGCGCTCGCGGGCGCGCTGCTGCACGCGGTGCTGGCCGACCGGCTCCCCCGCCGGCCGCTGTACACCTGCTGTCTGCTCGTCGGCGGAGGCCCCCGCATGCTGGTCGCGGCCTTCGCGCCCGGCCTGCTGCCCCTCGGCGCGGCCCTGGCAGTGGCGGGCCTGGCCGCCGGGATCTGCAACCCGATCGTCTCGACCGTGCTGTACGAGCGCGTGCCCGACGCCCTGCGCAGCCGGGTGACCGGCGTCCTGGCCGCAGGCGTCCTGATGGCGACGCCGCTCGGCAGCATCGCGTGCGGCTACCTCGTGGACCGCGCCGGGCTGACCACGGCCCTGGTACTCCTCGGCGGGGCCTACCTCCTGACCGCGCTCTGCCCGCTGATCCTCCCGGCCTGGCGCCGGATGGACGGACCCCGCGTCCCCGGGGCACGGACGTAGGTGCCGCGCGGGGCCCCTCCGGACGGCCGCCGACCTCGCGGCCGGGACGGCCCGGGCCGGGCCCTCAGGACGAGGCCGTGTCGGCGGCGGCGCGCTGCGCCGCCGCGCACACCCGCCGCAGCATGTACTGCAGCTGGGTGCGCTCGCCCCGGGTCAGCGACCCCAGCACCAGATCCTGCACGGCCCGGGCGTCGTCCAGTGCCGCGCCCAGGGCGGCCTTCCCGGCATCGGTGACGGTGACCACCTCCTGCCGGCCGCCGATGTGCACCACCAGGACCTGCACCAGGCCGCGGGCCACCAGGTCCTCGACCGCCGATGCGATGCCGGGCGGGTCCACGGCCAACTGCCGGGCGAGGTCGGCGCGGGCGTGCGGACCGTGCTCGGCGAGGACCTCCAGGACCGACCGGTGCAGCGGCGCAAGCCCGCGGGCCCGCAGCCGTCCCGCCAGCAGGGTCTCCACCGCGCGACCGGTCTCGGCCAGCAGGCGAACGGTCCACTCGGAGGGACTCGTCGGTCCGCCCCGCCTGTCGTACACGGCCTGTCCCATCGCTACGGAGGGGAGTCCTCCGGCCCGGACCGCGTGGGGAAACCTGCCTCCACAGCCGGGCGGCCGTGCGTTGGATCAGGAGGGCGTCATCGCCCCCGGAGTCACGCGGCGCTCCACGCGCACGGCACGGCCCGCGAAGTAAACCGAGGCCAACCATACGTGCGCCGAGGCCATCGGTCTACAACGATGTCGTCATCCGCGCCGGTCAGGCCCCCCGCAACCCCGCCGCGGCCAGCTCCACGTACTCGTGCAGCCCGTACGCCAGCAGCAGACCCATGAGCGCCGACACCACGACCGCCGCCCCCAGGCCGGCCACCGCGGCTCTCCCGCGCCGGCCGCCGGGCCCCGAGGGCGCCGCCGCCAGCAGCGCCTGGACCCGCCGCGGCACCGGCCCGCTGCCCACCGACGCCAACGCCCCGAGACCCCTGGGCGGTTGGCCGGCCGGGGCGGCCGCCAGCGCAGCCCGCGCGATCGCGGTGGCGGCACGCTTCCTGCTGTCCACCGCCGCGGCCGCCGTCTCGTCCGCCCACCGCTCCAGGTGGAAGTCGAGGTCGGGGCGGAGCGGGCGCAGCGCGGGGTGGACCGCGGCCGCCAGGTAGGCGATCACCGACAGCAGGTGGTGCCGCCCGGCCAGGTGCGTCCGCTCGTGGGCGAACAGCACCTCCCGCTCCGCCGGGCCGAGCGCACCGAGCATCCCGGTCGTGACCACGACCCGCCCTCCGCGCCCACGGAACCCGGGCAGCGCGAACGCCTCCGGAGCCGAACCCCGGACCACCAGCACATCGCCGTCCGGGGCCGCGCCCCGGACCGAGGCCCAGGCCCGGTCGAGCAGGCGCCGGTGCTCGCACCAGCGCCGGACCAGCACCACCGCCTGAACGGCGAGCACCACGCCCGCCACGGCGGACACCGGCAGCACCAGCGGCCAGGCGGCCGCCACCGTGTGCAGCGGGATCCGCTCCAGCCGCGCGAGGAACGGCACATGGAACAGGCCGACCAGCGCCGCGACCGTACCTCCGGCGAGCAGCGCCCCGGCGCCCGCGAGCACCACCGACGCCTGGCGGGGCGCCAGCAGCGCCGCCAGCCGGCGCACGGCCGGCGCCGCGCACCAGGGGAGTGCCAGTGCCAGCCCGACCGGCACCAGGGCGAGGATCACCGGTCGTCCCCGGCGTCCAGCAGCAGGCGGCGCAGCAGGTCCTCGTCGTCCTCGGAGAGCGAGGAGACGAAGCGCTTCAGCACCAGGTCGCGCTGCGGCTCCCGCTCCAGCTCCCGGCGCATCCGGCCCGCGGCCAGCCCGGCGGCGTCGTCCGCGGGCGAGTATGCGAACCCGCGCCCGGAGCGGATCCGCACCACTGTCCCCTTCTCGCACAGCCGGGTCAGGATGGTCGTCACCGTCGTCCTCGCCAGGCCCCGGCCGATTGCGCTGTTCACCTCCACCGGCGTCAACGGCCCGGAAGCCGACCACAGGACCGCCAGGACCTCGGCGACGAGCTCGCCGTGCGGGCGCCTCTCCCCGGCCTCGTCCACCGTCACACTCCCGTTCTCCACCCGCACCCGGCACCTCGGCCCGGTCTGCACCTCAAGGTCGCCTCATCATCCCACTGCCCGGGAGGGGCAGGTCGGGCGCTGCGGGGTTACGGCGGGATGCGGGGCCGCCCGACGGGCCCGCAGGCGCGATGCTGGAGCATTGTGTTAGCAGTTGCAAGTAACACGCAATAGTGTGGGGCCGGCACCACCGTCACCGTTGAAAGGAACTGTGTCCCGATGGGCGCGTACTCACTTCCCGATCTGCCGTACGACTACTCCGCGCTCGAGGCGGCGATGACCGCCGAGATCCTGGAGCTGCACCACTCCAAGCACCACGCGGCCTACGTCAAGGGCGCCAACGACACCCTTGAGCAGCTGGCCGAGGCCCGCGACAAGGAGCAGTTCGGCGGCCTGGTGGGCCTGCAGAAGACGCTGGCGTTCCACCTGTCGGGCCACGTGCTGCACTCGCTGTTCTGGGAGAACCTCTCCCCGGACGGCGGTGACCGTCCCGACGGTGAGCTGGGCACCGCGATCGAGGAGCACTTCGGCGGCTTCGAGGCGTTCAGGAAGCAGCTCACCACCGCCACCGTCGGCGTCCAGGGCTCGGGTTGGGGCATCCTGTCCTGGGAGCCGCTCGGCAAGCGCCTGATCGTCGAGCAGGTCTACGACCACCACGGCAACGTCGGCCAGGGCACCACCCCGCTGCTGGCCTTCGACGCCTGGGAGCACGCCTACTACCTGCAGTACCGGAACGTCCGCCCGGACTACGTCACCAAGCTCTGGGACGTCGTCAACTGGAACGACGTCGCCGCCCGGTTCGCCGCCGCCAAGAACGCCTGACGGACCGTCCGCCGGGGCGCCCGCTCGCACCGGGCGCCCCGGCCGGGGCGTCGCCTCGTACGGCGGAGCCGGCCGTCAGGACCGGAAGGCGGCCTCGGTCTGGGCGGTGTCCTCGGTGCCGCGGTAGTAGACGATCTTCCCGTCGCGGAAGGTGAAACGGTGGTGCAGGTCCATCGCCAGGACCCGGCCGCTGGCCCGGTGTTCGGCCCGCATCCGCACCACGCTCAGGACGTCGCTGTCGTTCGCGGCCAAGGACACCGGGATGAACTCCTGCACCGCCATGGTCGAACCGAACTGCTCGAAGAATTCGGCCACTTCGGCCTTCCCGTGCCGCACGCCGTACCAGGGGGCCGCGGTCGACGTGGTCTCCGAGGCCCAGTCGACGTCGTCGTCCAGTCTGGCCAGGATCCCCGGCAGGTCGCCGCTGCCGAAGGCCTCGTAGACCGATCTGATCGTCTCGATCATGCTCTGCTCGTTCACCGGACACCTCACCTCGGTCGGGGCCGCCGTCTCGTTCCATGCTAGGAGCGAGGACGTCCCCGCCGCCTTCCGGCGCCGGCCGTGCCGCACGGCGTCCCGCAGGGTGCTCGTCACGGGCCCTGCCCGGTGGTTCTGATCTGCGGCGACGACCGTAGAGTGGCCTGCGCAGCTGGTTCGCCCTGTCCGCCAGGCAGGCGCGTCGCAAGAGGGAACCCGGTGGGAATCCGGGACTGCCCCGCAGCGGTGAGCGGGAACGACCGCCGTCATACGCACTGGGCCCGTAGCGGGCCCGGGAAGCGACGGCCAGTAGGTGTCCGCCCTTCACAGGGCTGGGCGCGCCCGCGAGTCCGAAGACCTGCCGCTGCCCGTGGACCGCAGTGGTCCGCGGTCTCACCGGACCCCGAGGGCGGGTCGGCGGCAGGGAGGGACGGCGATCCCGTACCTCCTGCTCCTTCGCGCACCCGGGGCTCACGAACTCGCGAAGGAGAGTTCCGTGAAGCAGCCCTACCACCGGCGTGCCACCAGGGCCGCGACCGCCGTCGCGCCGACGGGCGGCGGGGTGATGGCGCCGTGACGATGCCCCCTGCCGTCTCCCGGACGCCGGCCGACTCGGCGGTCACCCTCGCGCACATCATGAGCGAGCACGACACCAACCTCTACGGGACGGTGCACGGCGGTGTGGTGATGAAGCTGATCGACGACGCCGCGGCCGCTGCCGCCGGCCGGCACGCCGGCGTGCCCGCGGTCACCGTCTCGGTGGAGGAGATGTCCTTCCTCGCGCCGGTCCGGGCCGGTGACCTCCTGACGGTCCGTGCCCGGGTCGACCACGCCGGCCGGACCTCCATGGACGTCTCGGTGGTGGTGACGGCCGAACGCTGGAACCTCACCGGGCCGGTGACCAGGGTGGCGACGGCTCAGCTGGTCTTCGTCGCCGTCGACGCGGACGGGCAGCCGCACCGGGTACCGGTCCTGCTGCCGGAGGGCGCCGCCGAACAGCGCCGCGAACGCCTGGCCCGCGAGCGCCGCACCCGGCGGATGAGGAACGCCGCCGACTGACCCCCGCCACCTGCCCGGGCCGCCAGATCCGCGCGGCGGCCCGGGCCCGGTCGCTGTATCCTGGCCCGCGCCCGGCCGGATGATCATGGAGGAAGCATGGCGAAGTTCAGAGTGACGGTCAGTCTCCCCCCGGACGCCGTGGAGGATCCGGTCTCCGCCATCGCCACCGCCATGCGTCCGTTCGACCAGAACATCGACCCGGCTACCAGGGAGGACGGGTACAACCCGCAGGGTGAATGGGACGGGTGGCAGATATCCAGCTACGACAACCTGGTCGTCCGGCCCGAGTACGCGGGGGATGCCCGGCTCGTCCACCGGCCGACCGGGCCAAGCGCGAGCACCTCGCCCAGCCCCTGGTCCAGGCGCTCGCCCAGTACGCGATCGGGGGCGGCGACCGGCACTACCCGAACAGCTACCTGACCCAGGACCCCGTTGCCCTCTTCGCCTGCGGCGAGCGCGATTTCGTCGAGCGTGCGGCGGCCACGGCCGTGCCCACCTACGCACTGCTGACCCTCGACGGACAGTGGGCCGACCCCTGGAACGTGCGCTCCCTCGGCACTCCCCGCCCCGAGGAGTCCGAGCCGGACGCGTACTGGCGGCTCGCCGACGCCTACCTGCGCGAGCTTCCCGAGGACGCGCTGACCGCCCAACTCCTCTGCCACTGCTGACCGGACGCCCCGGCGCGGAGCCGTCGCTACGGCTTCGGGACCGCCGGTGCGTCGCGGGCGGCCTCCGCGGCGGGGGTGCCGGTCCCGGTGGCTGGGCCGTGGGGCGGCGGGACGGCGCCGAGTTCGTCGAGCATCTCCCGGGTGAAGCCGAAGTAGTAGGTGGCCAGCAGGCCGGTGGTGTATCCGGTCGCCAGGCCCGCGGCGTAGACGGCCGCGCTCACCAGGAACCCGCGTGAGCCGGTCAGCAGGGGGAAGAGCGCCCAGCCGGAGGGCCCGATGGCGGTCGCGCCGACGGTGGCACCGAGCTGCCCCAGCAGCCCGACGACGGCCCCGCCGCAGGCTCCGCCGAGACAGGCCGTGACGAACGGGCGCCCGAGCGGGAGCGACACCCCGTAGATCAGCGGCTCGCCGACGCCGAGCAGGCCCGCCGGGAGCGCGGACCTGATGGTCGCCCTGACCGAGGTGTTGCCCCGCAGCCGCAGGAGGACGGCCACTGCGCAGCCGACCTGCCCGGCCCCGGCCATGGCGAGGATCGGCAGCAGCTCGGTGGAGCCGTGCTGCTGGATCAGCGTGGTGTGGATCGGGATCAGCGCCTGGTGCAGGCCGAACATCACCAGGGGGAGGAACAGACCCCCGAGCAGCAGCCCCGCCAGCGCACCACCGTGGGCCAGCAGCCAGGTGGCGAGATCGCCGATCGCCGAGGAGACCTCGCCCGCCACGAACATCAGGCCGAACAGCGTCACTAGGCCGGTGACCAGCACGGTGACCGTCGGGGTGAGCAGGACGTCGAGGCCGTCGGGCATCACCCGCCGGGTCCACCGTTCGACCTGCACCGCCAGCAGGGCGGCGGCGAGCGCCCCGATCACCCCGCCCCGGCCCGGTACGAGCTGGTGGCCGAGCACCTCCACCTTGGAGACCCCCGCGTACACGATCACACTGGCCACGGCACCGCCCAGCACGGGTGTGCCGCCGAACTCCTTCGCGGTGTTGTAGCCGACGAAGACCGTGAGCAGGGACATGAACCCCGCGGAGATCGCGGTGAGGGCAGGCACCAGCGCGGGGGCCCACCCGAGGTTGACGAGCGCGCCGTTGACGGCGGCCACGATGCCGCAACCGATCAGCGCGGGGATCAGCGGGACGAAGACGTTCGCGATCCGGCCGAGCACCAGCCTGACCGGCGTCGCCCGCCCGGCACCGGCCCGCGCCCTGATCGCCGCGCCCCGCCGGGCCAGCTCCCCGGCACCGACAGGGGGCTCGGCACCGGGGTTCCCGTGGTCCTGCCGCCCGCCGGACAGGGCCCCGTCGGGCGGGGCTCCGTCGAGCAGGGCCCGGAGCTCGGGTGTCACACAGGAGACGACGCCCGGGCCGAGCACGATCTGATACGTGTCGTCCTCGACGACGCCCAGAACCGCCGGAAGGGCACGGAGCCGCTCCTCGTCCACCAGGGACCGGTCGCGCAGGCCGAGCCGCAGCCGGGTCATGCAGTGTGCGACGGAGTGGATGTTGGCGGCGCCCCCGACGAGCGGGAGGACGGCCTCGGCGGTGGCACGGTGCTTGTCGTCGGACATGATCACCAGGATGGCGCTCCCGGCCTCGCCTCCCGTGCTGCGCCGGGCCGGCTCCGCGGTCGTGTCGCGGGACCCGTGACCCCGGGGGCGAGGTGGGGACCCGGCGCGCGGTGCCGGGGTTCATCCGATCGGCGCAGCCGCCTCGCCGGTGGAGTCGGCGCGTACCCCGTGGACGCGTACCTCCTGGAGGAGGCCCCAGGTGAAGTCCGCGGTGCAAGGGCGCGGCCGCCCGCCCGCGTCGGGTGCGGTGAGGTCGAGCTGCCACCGGGTCGGCGCACTGCCCTCGCGCGGTACGGCCGGCGGGAAGGCCGCCGCGACGTCCGAGACGACGCAGCTCCACGGGGTCAGGTCCGCGAGCGTGCGCAGCGCCGGCGCCGGGACCCCCGGAGCGCGGACCAGCCATTCGTTCCATGGCGGGGACCCCGCACCGGCCGGTCCGAGCAGGATCTCGAAGCGCAGGCCGGGCCAGAGCGGGAGTTCCCAGTGCTGCGCCGTGCAGTCGAGGTCGCCGATGCGGCGGGGGAGGACCGCCTCGGGTGGGCCGAGCACCGCTGCGTAGCGGCGGGCGCCGTACGGGAAGCGGCTCGACCGGATCATCGCCTGCCAGCGCTTGTTCGCCTCACGGAGGTCGCCGCGGCTCGCTCCGAGCCGGTGCACCGCCCGTTCCACCAGCTCCGGGTGGAAGTCGGCCATCCGGCGCAGCAGCACCAGCTGGAACTCGGTGGCCGCGAAGCCGTTGATCGCCATGTCCGCAGATCAGGCCCGTACGGCCGACGAGTCCGTCTCTTCGGGGCGCTGGCAGGCGGGGCACAGTTCGTGGCGGCCGTCGGGGGTGATCACGGTTCCCCAGCCGCGGCAGTCGGCGCAGTGGCGGGCCTGGTCGATGTCGGCGTGAGGGGCGGGAGCGAGGGGGTGGGCTCCGTGGGTCATGGGTGATGTTCCTCGGTAGAGCGGTATCACTTGGGTCGATGTCGCGGTGTGCGCGGCGACGTGTGGCCGGGCACCGGATCTCCTGCGGCGGGTGAGCCAGTGGAGACCTGCCGGTGATCGAAGGCCGGCAAGGGAGTCGGTCCGGGCCGGCACCGTCGGTACGGTGCCGCCGGCCGGAGGGGCGGGACATCAGCGGCCCGATCCCCAGTGTGCACGAAATCCGCAGCAGACCCCCATCACCCACCGTGAGCCGAGCCCTCAGCGGCAGCCGTGTACCTACCCTGAGCTGGGCAGATGGAGAAATTTCCGAAAATTCGGAATCCGTCGCGACGGCACCCGCAGACCGGCATCCGCGGACCGGCACCCGCGGGCCGGGACGTCGCGTACGGTGGCTCGGCCGGGCGCGTCGTCCTGGTGCCCGGGGGAAGGGGTGGCACGGTGTCGGTCCGAGGCACTGACAGGTATGCGGGAGAGGCCGACCTGCCCGCACTGGTCGTGAAGGCGGTGGACCTCGCGCGGCGGATCGGGTTCACCAAGTCCTGCCGGCCGGAGCAGGGGCGCTTGCTGTCCGCCCTGGCCTCGGGCGCGCGGGAGCGCATCGGGGAGACGGGTACCGGGTGCGGTGTCGGCCTGGCCTGGTTGATCGCCGGGCGGCGGCGGGGGGTGCGGGTGGTGAGCGTGGAGCGGGACCGCCGGCTGGTGGAGCTGACGTCCGAGCTGTTCGCCGGCGTACCCGGGGTGGAGATCGTCCACGGTGACTGGACGGCCGTCCACAGCCACGGCCCCTTCGACCTGCTGGTGGTCGACGGCGGGGGCAACGGCAAGCAGGGCGCCGCCGCGGATCCCGAGCGCCTGCTGACGCCCGGCGGCTCGATCGTGATCGACGACTTCACACCGCTGACCGCGTGGCCCCCGGTGCACGAGGGCAGGCCGGACGGTGCCCGGCTGGCCTGGCTGGAGCATCCCGCGCTCCTCGCCACCGAGGTCCGGCTCGCCGCCGACCTGTCCACCGTGATCGGCACCAGGCGGCCCTGAGAACGCGAACGGACCGCCCGGGCGCGGGGCCCGGGCGGTCCGGTGGGAAGGGGCTCCCGGTCTAGCCGGCCGTGGTGTGCTGGCGGACGGGCCGGTCGGTGGTGGTCCGGGCGTCGCCGGGGAGGGCCTGGAGGATGGCGTCCACGCTCTGCTTGGCGTCCCCGAAGAGCATGGTGCTGTTCTCGCGGAAGAACAGCGGGTTCTGCACGCCCGCGTAGCCGGACGCCATCGAGCGCTTGAAGACGATCACCTGTTCCGCCTCCCACACCCGCAGCACCGGCATCCCGGCGATCGGGCTGGTCGGGTCGTCGGTGGCGGCCGGGTTGACGGTGTCGTTGGCGCCGATGACCAGGACGACGTCGGTCTTGCCGAAGTCGTCGTTGATCTCGTCCATCTCCAGGACGATGTCGTACGGCACCTTCGCCTCGGCCAGCAGCACGTTCATGTGTCCCGGCAGGCGCCCGGCCACCGGGTGGACGCCGAAGCGGACCTCCACCCCGCGCTCGCGCAGCCGCCGGGTCAGCTCCGCCACCGGGTGCTGCGCCTGGGCCACCGCCATGCCGTAGCCGGGGGTGATCACCACGGACCGGGCCTGCGCCAGCAGCCCCGCGGCCTCCTCGGCGCGGACCTCGCGGTGCTCGCCCTGCTCCTCGTCGCCGCCCGACGGCGCCTCGATGCCGAACCCGCCGGCGATCACCGAGATGAAGGAGCGGTTCATCGCCCGGCACATGATGTACGACAGGTACGCGCCGGAGGAGCCGACCAGCGCCCCGGTGACGATCAGCAGGTTGTTGTCGAGCAGGAACCCGGCGGCGGCCGCGGCCCACCCCGAGTAGCTGTTCAGCATCGACACGACGACGGGCATGTCGCCGCCGCCGATCGAGGCGACCAGGTGCCAGCCGAGCAGCAGCGCCAGCACGGTCACCGCGACCATCAGCCCCAGGCCGGGGCCGGCGGTGAACCAGGCGGTGAGCCCCGCGAACGCGGCCAGTGCGCCCAGGTTGAGGATGTTCTTGCCGGGCAGCGTCAGCGGGCGGGAGGCGATCCGGGCGGACAGCTTGAGGAAGGCCACGATCGAGCCGGTGAAGGTGACCCCGCCGATGAAGATGCCGATGAAGACCTCGGCGTGGTGGATGCCCAGCAGGTCGGCGGAGACCAGCGTCTGGGCCGAGCCGTGCGCCTCGACCTCCAGGTAGCCGTTCCAGCCGACCAGGACGGCGGCGAGGCCGACGAAGCTGTGCAGGACGGCGATGAGTTCGGGCATCTGCGTCATCTCGACCCGCCGCGCCCGCCACAGGCCCGCCGCGCCGCCGAGCACCATCGCGAGGACGATCAGGGCGACCGCGCCCGCGGTGATGCTCTGCGCCGCCAGCACGATGGTGGCGACCAGCGCGAGGGCCATGCCGGCGATGCCGTAGACGACTCCGGCCCGCGAGGTCCGGTGCTGGGAGAGCCCGGCGAGGCTGAGGATGAACAGCAGGGCGGCGACCAGGTCCGCGGCGTGGGAGGCCGTGGTGGTAGTCATCGGGGCTCAGCGCCTTTCGGGGGCAGTCGAGAACATGCTCAGCATGCGGCGGGTGACGGCGAAGCCTCCGAAGATGTTCACGCTCGTCAGCAGCACGGCGACGCACGACAGCGCGGTCACGATCCAGCTCTCGTGCCCGATCTGCACCAGCGCTCCGATCACCACGATCCCGGAGATCGCGTTGGTCACCGACATCAGCGGGGTGTGCAGCGCGTGGTGCACCTTGCCGATGACGTAGTAGCCGATCACCACCGCCAACGCGAACACCGTGAAGTTCTCGGCGAGTTGGGTCGGCGCGAAGGCGATCACCAGGAAGACGGCGAGCATCCCCAGGCCGATCAGGCCGATCAGGCCGAACCGGACCGCGGGGGTGAGCCGGGACTCCTTCGCCGCCACCGGCGCGGCGGCGGCCGCGGGCGCGGCGGCCGGGGCCGCCGACACGGCGACCGGCGGCGGCGGCCAGGTGACCTCGCCGGCCCGGACCACCGTCACGGCCCGCTGGACCACGTCCTCGAAGTCGATGACCAGCCGGCCGTCCTTGCCGGGGGTCAGCAGCTTCAGCAGGTTCACCAGGTTGGTGCCGAACAGCTGCGAGGCCTGGGTGGCCAGCCGGCCGGCCAGGTCGGTGTAGCCGATGATGGTGACGCCGTTGTCGGTGACCACCGCCCGGCCGGGCACGGTGCCCTCGACGTTGCCGCCCTGGGCGGCGGCCATGTCGACGATGACGCTGCCCGGCTTCATCGCCGCCACGTCCGCGGCCGTGACCAGCCGCGGGGCGGGGCGGCCGGGGATCAGCGCCGTGGTGACGATGATGTCCACGTCCGCGGCCTGCTCGTGGTAGAGCGCGGCGGCGGCACGGTCGTAGTCCGCGGAGGTCGCCTTGGCGTAGCCGTCGGTGCTCGCCTCCTGGACGACGTTCACGGCCAGGTACTCGCCGCCCAGCGACCGGACCTGGTCCGCGACCTCGGGCCGCGGATCGGTGGCGCGGACGATCGCGCCCAGACTGGACGCCGCGCCGATGGCCGCGAGCCCGGCCACACCGGCCCCCGCCACCAGGACCTTCGCCGGCGGCACCTTGCCCGCGGCGGTGACCTGGCCGGTGAAGAAGCGTCCGAACACGTGGGCCGCCTCGATCACCGCCCGGTACCCGGCGATGTTGGCCATCGAGCTGAGCACGTCCATCGACTGGGCCCGGGAGATCCGCGGGACGGCGTCCAGCGCGAGCGCCGTGACGCCCCGCGCGGACAGCTGCTCCACCAGTTCGGGGCGCTGCGCGGGCGTGAGCAGCCCGACGACGGTGGCGTCCGCGCGCAGCCGGTCGATCTCGCCGCCCGACGGCGCGTTGACCTTGAGGACCACGTCGGCCGTCCAGGCGTCGCCGATGGTCGCGCCGGCCTCGGTGTAGGCCCCGTCGGTGAATCCGGAGGCCGCGCCGGCCTCCGACTCGACGACGACCTGGTAGCCGAGGTCGAGCAACTGCCGCACCGTCGCGGGTGTCGCGGCGACGCGGGTCTCCCCGGACGACGACTCGGCGACCACGCCGATGCGCTGGGGTGGGTGATGGGTCGGGACCTGTGCAGACATGTCTGGTGTCTCTCTCGTCGGAGGCGCTGCTGACCGGGCATCTGCGGCAGCGGTGGGTGCTCCACCCGCTGGTCGCAGGAACGTACACCGCCCCGGCGTCCGGGGCCGAGACCGCGAGGCAGTGATTAGCCTCACTGAGTGAGTGCGCGAGGCCCGGTGGGGCGACGATGGGGGTGCCGGGTCGAGCGGTCCCGGTCGCCGCACTGGAGGGCTCCCGGACCGGGCGGGGCAGGGGCGGTCGTCCCCCGGGCCAGGGTGCGGGTCGGTCACCTCGGAGGTGCGCCGGACGGGATGACGGCCCGTCCGGCGGCGCGGGACCGGCCCGGGATACGGGGCCAGGTGCGTATACGTCACATCCGGCGCAGCTGCCGGGCGAGCCAGGCGGTTCGGGTACGGCGGGCCGTGGCCGAGATCTGCGCCCCGGGGTGGAGGGCGTCGAAACCGTGGAAGCCGCCCGCCCACACATGGAGTTCGGCGTGCCCGCCGGCGGCCCAGATCCGGGTGGCGTAGGCGGTGTCCTCGTCGCGGAACACCTCGGCGGAGCCGGTGTCGACATAGGCGGCGGGCAGGCCGCCGAGGTCGTCGGCGCGGGCGGGGGAGACGTACGGGGACACCTCCTCGGCGGGGGTGTCGCCGAGGACCGCCCGCCACGCGAACTCGTTCATCTCGCTGGTCCAGACGCCGGGCACGCCGGAGAACTGACGGCTGGAGGTGCTGGTGTTGCGGTGGTCGAGCATCGGACAGATCAGGACCTGTGCGGCGATGGCGGGGGTGCCGAGGTCGCGGGCGAGCAGGGCGACGCCGGCGGCGAGGCCGCCACCCGCGCTGGCGCCCGCGACGATGATCCGGGCGGGGTCGATGCCGAGTTCGCCGGCGTGCCCGACGAGCCAGCGCAGCCCCTGGTAGCAGTCCTCGACGAGCGAGGTGCCGCCGCTCTCCGGCGCGAGCCGGTAGTCGACCGTGGCCACCACCGCGCCGAACTCGTCGAGCCACTCCAGCGGGATGTCGAGCTGCGAGAAGCGGTCGCCCATCACCATCCCGCCGCCGTGCAGCCAGTAGACGCACGGAGCGGCGGCGGGGCGGCCGTCGCCGGCGGGGGCGAGGACGGTCAGTGGGAGCGGTGCGCCGTCCGCGCCGGGTACGGTGAACTCCCGCCGCTGGACCTGCCGGTGGGCGAGCAGTGACTCGACGGGGGCGGCGGGGTCCTGGCGCAGCCGGGCCAGCAGGTCCGGGTCCAGTTCGGTCATCAGGGGCATGCCGTCGAGGAGTTCACGCAGCTCGGGGTCGAGGGCGGGGCGGGTGCTGCCGGGGTTCACGGTCGCGGGGCCTTTCGGTTCGAGGGGGGTGCGAGGGGGAGGCGAGGGGTGCGGTGCCCGGGGAGGTCAGGCCGCGGCCTTGCCGCGCACCGGGACCTGGTCGGTGAACTCGGGCTCCCCGGACAGCAGTTCGCCGACCAGAGCGACGATCGCCTGCGCCGCCCGGCTGGCGAACACCCGGTGGTGGTCCTCCTCGCTGGTCCACCCCTCGACGACGTGGACCCGGTCGGGGTCGGTGGCCGACCGCGAGACGAGGTAGACCAGGCAGTGCTCGTCGGCGCCGGGGCTGCCCTCGTCCAGCCCGGTCAGCAGCAGGTCGACCAGGCGGCCGCCCCGGCCCGGTGCGGCGGTCATGGTGGCGTGGAAGCCGTACGTGACGCTCATCGGATCGGTCCTTCCGGTGGTGGAGTGGGGTGACTCCAGTCAACCGGCCTGACCTGCACAGACGTTAGAACGATGCTCGCCGGTCCTTGCACGATCCTCGCGCCCTCGGGAATCGGGCGCGGGGCGGTGCTGCAATGGGGGCATGTCCCTCGACGAACTCCGCACCCTGGTGGCGCGTCACGCCCGGCCCGACGCGACCACCGCCATCGACGGCGTACTGCTCTCCAGGGTCGACCGGTCGGATCCCCCGGCCCCCGCCATGTCCGGCACCGTCCTCGCGGTGATCGCCCAGGGCGCCAAACGGCTGGCGCTCGGCGACCGGGTCTACGAGTACGGCGCCGGGCAGTACCTGGTCGCCTCCGTCGACCTGCCCGTCACCGGGCAGTTCACCCGGATCGGCCCAGGGCACCCGGCGCTGGGGTTCGGCCTGCTCCTCGAGCCGTCCGCCGTCGCCGAACTCCTGCTGCAGGCCGGGCCCGGTGACCTCCCCCGCGACAGCGGCGCCCCGTCCGGCATCGCCGTCGCCGACGCACCGGCCGACCTGCTCGACGCGGTGGTCCGGCTGGTGCGCCTGCTCGACCGGCCGCGCGACCGGGCGGTGCTCGCGCCGCTGGCCAAACGCGAGATCCTGTGGCGGCTGATCACGGGGGAGCAGGGGGCGACCGTACGCCAGCTGGGTCTGGCCGACAGCGGACTCAGCCACGTCTCCCGGGCCGTGCGGTGGATCCGCGAGCACTACGCCGAGCCCTTCCGGGTCGAGGACGTGGCGCGGCTGTCCGGACTGAGCGTCTCGGCCTTCTACCGCAGCTTCCAGTCGGTGACGGCGATGAGCCCGATCCAGTTCCAGAAGCAGATCCGGCTCCAGGAGGCGCGGCTGCTGCTCGCCACCCATCCGGGCGATGTGACCGGGGTCGGCCGCCGGGTCGGCTACGACAGCGCCTCGCAGTTCAGCCGTGAGTACCGCCGCCAGTTCGGCGAGCCCCCGAGCCGGGACGCGGCCCGGCTGCGGGACGCCGGGCCGGCCCCGGCGGCTGTGCTCCCCTGAGTGCGGCCGGGAGCCGGGGACGGGAGGATCGGGCAAGGGAGCGGGAGGATCGTTCTGTCATCGCCACAGGTCAGAGCGGTTCACTGGAATCACTGGTTCTCCCGTGAAGCACGACCGTGCATCACGGACCCCCTCATCCCGAAGGATTCCCGATGGACACCGTCCTGATCACCGGTGCCTCGTCCGGCTACGGCCGGCAGACCGCCCTGTACTTCCACGACCGGGGGTGGAAGGTCATCGCCACGATGCGGACCCCGCGCCCGGACCTGTTCCCGGAGTCCGAGCGGCTGCGGGTGCTCGGACTCGACGTGACCCGGCCGGAGAGCATCGCCGCCGCCGTCGAGGCCGCCGGGCCGGTGGACGTCCTGGTCAACAACGCCGGCATCCCCGCGATCGGGGTGTTCGAGGGGACCCCGATGTCCCGGGTGCGGGAGGTCTTCGAGACCAACACCTTCGGCGTGATGGCCACCACCCAGGCGGTCCTGCCCGGGTTCCGTGAGCGCGGCAGCGGCGTGGTGGTCAACGTGACCTCCAGCGTCGTGCTCGGCCACATGCCGCTCTCCGCGCTCTACAAGGCGAGCAAGATGGCCGTCGAAGGGTTCACCGCCTCGCTCGCCCTCGAACTCGCACCCTTCGGCGTCCGGGCGCGGACCGTCCAGCCGGGCGCCTGCCTGACCACCAACTTCGCGCAGCGGGCGACCGGCGGCACCCCGCCGGACGCACTGGTCCCGGCGCCGTACGCGGCCTGGGCCGGAGGGCGATGGCCGACTTCACGGCGCAGGAGCTGTTCACCACCGAGACGGATGTCGCCGAGGCGGTGTGGTGCGCCGCGCACGACACCACCGGGCAACTGCGCTTCCCGGCCGGGCCCGACGCGCTGTGGCTCGCCCAGGCCAGGTGATACGACGAACGGCCCGGACCAGCGCGGTCCGGGCCGTTCCTGGTGGCAGAACCGTCAGAGCCGCTCGGGGACGGGGTTGCCGACGGCCTCGATGGCGCGGCGCACGGGCACCTTGACCAGCACCGCGAAGCCGATCACGAAGAAGATCAGCAGGGAGATGATCGCCGAGCGGTAGCTGCCGGTGATCTGGTAGGCGAGGCCGAAGACCAGCGGGCCCATCCAGCTGGTGCCGCGGTCGCTGACCTTGTAGACGCTGAAGTACTCCGCCTCCCGCCCGGCCGGGATGAGGTGGGAGAACAGCGAACGGGAGAGCGCCTGGCTGCCACCGAGCACGAGGCCGATCATGCAGGCCAGGGCGAAGAACCAGGCGGGCTGGTGGGCGGGCATGAAGTACCCGAGCGCCAGCGTGATCACCCAGCCGACCAGCGAGCCCAGCACGGTCCGCTTGGCGCCGTACCGCTGGGCGATCCGCCCGAGCAGCAGCGCGCCGCCGATCGCCACGATCTGGACCATCAGCACGGCGGCGACCAGCGAGGTCTGCCCCATGCCGAGCTCCTCGCTGCCGTAGAGCGAGGCCTGCGAGACGACGGTCTGGATGCCGTCGTTGTAGCAGAGGAAGGCGCCCAGGTAGAGCAGGGTGAGCGGGTACTCGCGCATCCCGCGCAGGGTGCGGGCGAGTTCGCGCAGGCTGCCGGCGGCGGGCCGGTCGGGGGCCGCCGCCGCGCGGCCGGTGACTGCACCGGCCCGGGAGGGCAGGCGCAGCAGCGGGACGATGGTGAACAGCGCCCACCACAGGCCGGCCGAGGCCAGGCAGATGCGCACGGCGGTGCCGGTGGACAGGCCGAGCGCGTCGTGGCCCTCGAACAGCGCGAGGTTGGCGATCAGCAGCAGACCGCCGCCCGCGTAGCCGTAGGCCCAGCCCTTGGAGGAGACGGCGTCGCGCTCGTCGGGGGAGGCCAGGCCCGGGAGGTAGGCATAGGAGAGGGCGACCGAGACCGCGTACGCGATGTTGGCGACCACCAGCAGCCCGCCACCGAGGAGGTAGTGGTCACCGCCGAGGAAGAACATCGCCATCGTGGCGAGCGAGCCGACGTAGGCGAAGCCGCACATCAGCTCCTTGTGGCGCCCGGTGCGGTCCGCGAGCGTCCCGGTCAGCAGCATCACCGCGACCGAGATCAGGACGGAGAAGGAGACCGTGTACGGGAAGAACGAGCCGGCGCGGATCGTCAGACCGAAGGGGTGCACGTCGCCGGACGCGTCGGCGGCGTTCTTGGCCACCGTGGTCAGGTACGGCCCGAGGAACACCGTCAGGACGGTGGCCGAGAAGGCCGCGTTGGCCCAGTCGTTGATGTACCAGCCGAACTGCATCCGGCGCAGGGCACGGCCGTCGTCGGCGGCCGCCGGGCTGTCCGGCAGCTGGTCCGGGAGGGGGTCCGGCAAGGGGGCCGTGGTGTTCATGGGGCTCCTGTCTCCGTGCTGGAGCCGGTGCTGCTGTCGGTCCAGCAGCCGCGCTCGTCCAGGACGTCCCGCAGGACGTCGATGCGATCGGCCATGATGCCATCCACACCCAGGTCGAGCAGAGCCCGGATCCTGGTGGGATCGTCGACGGTCCAGACGTGGACCTGCAGGCCGAGGCGGTGGGCGGCGCGGACGAAGGCCCGGTCGACCACCCGTACACCGTTGTGCCGTTCCGGGACCTGGGCGCACAGGCCCGCGAAGGGCCGCCCCCGGCCCCGGAGCAGCGGCCCGGCCAGCGAGCGCAGCCGCAGCCGGGCCACCTCGCGCGGGCCGAGCGAGGTGGCCAGCCGGGGGCCGGCCGCGGCGCGGACGGCGGCCAGCCGGCTGTCGGAGAAGCCGCCGACGCAGACCCGGTCCCAGGCGTCGGTCCGGCGGACGGCCTCGACCAGCGGCGCGACGGCCGGGGCCGCCTTGACGTCGATGTTGAAGCGCGCGGTGGGGAACGCCCCGAACAGGTCCTCCAGCAGCGGCACCGGCTCGGTCCCGCCGATCCGGGCCTGCCTGACGGTGTCCCACGGCAGCTCGGCCACAGCGCCGCTGCGGTCGGTGACCCGGTCGAGGCGGGAGTCGTGGAAGGCCACCAGCACCCCGTCGCTGGTGGCGTGCACATCCGTCTCCAGGTACCGGTACCCCAGGGCCACGGCGGCCTCGAACGCGGCGAGCGAGTTCTCGGGGTGGCCGAGGTCACCGCCCCGGTGCGCGAAGGCGAGCGGCCCCGGGTGGTCGAGGAAGGGGTGCATGTGGTGCTCCGGAGCTGCTGGGGAGAGGTACTCCTCGGGCCGCGGGGCCCGAGCCGCGCTGCCCGCTCGAACAACGCCCGGGCCGTGCGCGTTACAGTATTGCGCAGGCTGTCAAGCAGTAACGTCCGGAGCGCGTGCCTCAGTGGAGGTGGGGGACCGGCGGGGCGTCGGCGTCGTACCGCAGCGCCCAGGCGCGGCTGCCCGTGAGCACCTTCCCCGGCGCCCACGGCTCGCTCAGCATGCGGGTCACCGTGGCGTGGGTGCTGCTGATGATCTGCGGCGTCGGCCGGTCGAACGGGGAGTCGGGGATCGCGACGGACACCTCGGCACGCAGGACCTTGCGCCCCCACGGCTCCAGGGCGTTGGCGAGAAGCCCGTCGAACTCCATGGTCGCGTACTCCTCGTCGGTGCCGTCGCGGCCCAGCTCGGAGATGTAGCGGTACGTCGGCCCGTCGATCGCGACCCACACACCGAAGGTCACCGTCCGCCCGTCGGTCAGGGTGACCGGGAGCAGGGCGCGGGTGAATGCGCCGATGTTCTCGGTGGAGACCATGAAGTCGGACAGGAACCTGATGCAGGTCTCCTGGGCGTAGGCCGACATCTTGGCGACCGGATCGGGCAGCGAGAGGTTGAACCGGGGATCGCCGGCGGACAGCGTGCCGTCGCAGCACGTGCACGCGGGTGCGGGCGGAGCGGCCGCGCCACCCGTCCCGGAACCCTTGTCTCTGCCTCGCCACCAAGCCATGGTCGGAGAGTCAACCACATGATGACGGAGCCACAGCTCTCCACGTCGGCCTCGACCCGTCGCGCTGCCCTCGTGGTCGGGCCCGGCCGGCCACCCGCACGGCGCGGGCCCCATCTCGCCCGCCGGACGGCGCGACCGCAACTCGACCTCGCCGCACGCCACTCCGAAGCCCGCGGTCGCGTGGCGGCCCCGGTCGCGCCCGGCGGGGCGGGACTTCGTCCGGTGAGGATGGGCCGAGTGCGCTCGGCCGACCGGTCGGCCGACCGGTGGTCAGGGCGTGGCCGGGCAACGGGATTGCTTCCTTCGGAGGCCACCCCGTATCGAATGGCGCATGACCCCGGCCACCCGCACCACCGCCGTGCCGGTGCCCGGCCTGACCACCGTCAAGAGCATCATCGCCGGCGCCTCCCGCGCCTTGGCGCTGCTCGCCGACGGAACCGTGATGTCCTGGGGCCTGAACGACAAGGGCCAGCTCGGAGGGGTCTCGCAGACCGCGGCCGGCTGCAACCACAGCCTGGCCGTGACCGACAGTGACAACCGCCTCAAGGCCTGGGGGCATAACACCTCCGGGCAGCTCGGCAACGGCACCACCGAGGACAGCAGCAAGCCGGTCACCACGCTCACCGCGCCGACCGGCGTCGACAAGATCGCCGCACCGGTGGGCGGTGACTTCAGCCTGGCCACCTGACCGCCAATTGACCGCCGGGCCCCGACCGGCCCGCCCCCGCCCCCGCCCCGGCCGTGCCGGAGCGGCGCTTTCCGGTCGAATGTCATGTCCGTTCATCGAACGTCCACATACGGTTGGTGAGATCGACATGTCCACTTCATGTCGCCGAGTGCGAGGGAGTCCCCTCTTGACCATCCAGTCCTGGCGCCGGGCAGGCGCGCGGATCCTGTCGACGCTGATGTCCGTGGTGTGCGCGCTCGTCGGCGTCGCCACCCTCGGTACGGCCCCGGCGGCCGCGGCCGACCAGCGGCACCCGGTCTATGCCATCGCCCACCGGGTCGACACCCTGGACGGCGTCGACGCGGCGCTCGGCCACGGCGCCAACGGCATCGAGATCGACATCTGCGCCTGGTGGAACCCGAACGAGTGGCGCGCGTACCACGACTGTTCCTCGGCCGGGGACAACCGGCTCGGCCTCGGCTTCGACAGCATGATCGACCGGATCGTCGCCAACGCCAACGCGGGACGCCGGCCGGCGCTCGTCTGGCTCGACATCAAGGACCCCAACTACTGCGGGGAGCAGCAGAATCGAGGCTGCAGCGTCGCCGGACTGCGCGACAAGGCGCAGCGGCTCACGGCCGCCGGGATCCAGGTGCTCTACGGTTTCTACGAGTACCACGGCGGCAGCACCCCGGACGTCGGCGGCCGGGGCTGGCAGAGCCTCGAAGGCAGGCTCGGCCCGCTGGAGGGCATCACCACGACCGGGACCCGCGACCAGGCCCGCAACGCCTTCGACCGGTCCGGCTCCGGATTCCCCGACGGCCACCGGGCGATGGACTACGGCGACAGCGACATCACCAAGGGGTTCGGCAACTGCACCGAGGCCACCTACAACACCTGCGCGGAGCTGAAGAAGGGCGCCGCGGACCGCGCCGCGGGGCAGCTCGCGGCCACGCTGTCCTGGACGACCACGTACAACGACCCCTGGTACGTCGACAAGTTGCTGGGCGACGCGCGGGTGGACGGCATCATCGCGGGCTACGGCGCCTTCACCGGGGTGCGCGAGTACGACAACAGCTGGCAGTGCGCCAACGCCGTCAACCTGGTCCGCGACTGGGTCAACCGCCACAGCGGCACCCACCGGATGGCCACCGCGGGCGACCGACTGTTCCGGTAGCGGACCCCCGGGGCGCCGGCACCCGGCCCGGCGGGCGATACGCGGCCGCTACCACCGTCCGCTACGCTCTCGAACTCCCGTCCGGGCACCAGCCCTTGCGGACCGAACGAGAGTGGAGCGCAGCACCGGATGCACCAGCGAAGCAAGCGAGCCGTCGCCCGGGCCGGAGTGCTGGCCCTGGTGGCCGGCGGCACCGCGATAGCCCTGCCGGCGACCGCCCAGGCCGCCTCGTACAACGGGGCCTGCGGCTCCGGCTACAGCACCATCGACCACCGGGACCTCAACTCCGGCGGCACGGTCTGGCTGACCTACAGCCGTTCCACCGGCAAGAACTGCGTGGTGACGGTCCGCAACAACCCGGGCCCCGCGCTGCAGATGCTCGCCGGGCTGAAGAAGTCGAGCGCCTCCGGCTGGGCGGCGCTCGACGAGAACTACTACACCAGCTACGCAGGCCCGGTGTACCTCTACGCGCCGAACTCCTGCATCGACTGGGAGGGCGGCATCGGCGAGAACGTCAGCGGCGGGTTCGACTCCCACTGCGGCTGATCCGCGGCTGACCCTCCAGGCCGCTCCGAGGCCCGTGGCCGATGACCGGCCGCGGGCCTCCGGCGTCGGTGCCGGGGGCGTACCGTGGTGGTCCGGGCGGCGGGGCAGGGGTGGGGCATGGCGACACAACGGACCGGCGCGGTGGCGGCGGCGGACGGAGCGGGCCTGCTGGCGAAGCTGCGCGCCCGGCTGCTGGCCGAGATCAACGCGACCGTGCACGGACCCGATCTGCACCTGGAACGCTACGACCGGCCGGCCGGTGACCCGGGCCTGTTCGGCCCGGACAGCGTGGTGTGGCGGGTGCACGGCCACCCGGCCGGCATGCTGGTCGGCGGCTTCGCGGCGCTGCTGCTGCAGTCCCTGCACCCGCTGGCGATGGCCGCCGTCGACGCCCACTCCGACTTCCGGGCCGACCCGACCGGGCGGCTCAACCGGACGGCCCGGTTCGTCACCACCACGACGCTCGGCTCGACGGCCGCCGCCGATGCGGCGATCGAGGCCGTGCGCAGGATCCACCCGCACATCCACGGCACCGCACCGGACGGCCGCCCCTACCGAGCCGACGACCCGGCGCTGCTCACCTGGGTGCACACCGCCGAGGTGTACTGCTTCCTGACCGGGTACCAGACCCTGGCCACCACGCCCGTGACCGCCGCCGAGGCCGACGACTACTACGCGCAGGCGGCGCTGGTCGCCGAACGGCTGGGCGCCGCCGGGGTGCCGCGCTCCCGCGCCGAGGTGGCGGCCTACCTGGCCCGGACGCGGCCCGAACTGCGGGTGACGCCACCCGCCCTTGAGGTGCTGCGGCTGCTGCGCGGCTTCGGCCGCAGCCGCCGCGAGCGGACCGCCGTCCGGCTCCTGACCAACGCCTCGCTCGGCCTGCTGCCCGACTGGGCCAGGGACGAACTCGGCGTCCACCGGCCCGGGGTGGTCCGCACGGCCTGGGACCTGCCGGTGGCACGGACCGGCGGCCGGATCATGGTCTGGGCCTGCGGACCGTCCCCGATCCGGGCCGCCGCCCAGGCCAGGGCCACTGCTGCGGCGGCCCCGGACACCACCGGCGGGCCGCGGGGTACCGCGTAGGCGGCTGCTCCCTCCGCCGCCCCCGGCCGTGCCCGGCGCACGGGATCGTTGCAGGCCGGCACCCCGCGCCCCCTGCGCCCGGTGCGGCGCCCGAGATGCGGATCCCGCTCCGCGCTGTCGGTGCGTCCGCGTACTGTGGTGCCCGCCGGGTACGGGGTGACCGGCCGAGGGGAGGGGAGCGGGTGCGCAGGGTCCCGCCGGAGATGTTCCGGTTCACGACCGGGGAGAGGGCCGAGCTCTACGGCGCCGCCCTACAAGCGTTCGGGGCGGCCAACGAGCGGCTGGAGACCGCCCTCGGGCTCGACGAGGTCCGCGCCCGGCTGCGCGCCGTCGGCTGGCTCGACGCCGTCGACGACGACGAGTTGCACGACGCACTGCGCCAACTGCGCTCCTGGGGCTTGCTCGACGTCGTCCAGAACCATGCGGAGAACTACCGCACGGCCGAGGAGTACGAGCGCCGCAACCTCCAGTACTCCCTGACCCGGCGCGGTGAGGCCGCGCTCGCCGCGGTCGAGCAGGCCCTCGCCGTGCTCGCCGCGACCGGCGCACTGCAGACCGCCGTCCTGGAGGCCGTCACCGACCGGCTCGACGAGCTGTACACGCTGCTCGGCGACGCCAGCACCTCCGACCGCCGGGTCTTCACCACCCTGCACGAGCTGGAGGGCCACCTGGAGGCGCTGCTGGCCAACACCAAGGCCTTCAACGGCGAGTTGCAGCGCCTGCTGCGCGCCGAGGGCGCGGACCTGGCGACCTTCCGGGAGGTCAAGGCCGCAACGGTCGCCTACCTCCAGGAGTTCCTGCGCAACCTCGACCAGCGCGGCCAGGCGGTCGCCTCGGCGGTCCGGCGGGTCGAGGAGCGCGGCCTCGACCTGCTGCACCGGCGCGCGCTGAACGGCGCGGAGCTGCCCCCGGCCGCCGACGGGGATCCGGCACCGGCGTGGCTGGAGCGGCGCCGGGCGCGCTGGGACGGCCTCCGGGCCTGGTTCCTGCCGGCCGACGGCACCCGGCCGCGGGTGGAACAGCTGCACGACGTCGCCCGACGGGCCATCGTGACGCTCCTCCAGGTCCTCGACCGGATCACCGACTCGCGGCGGCGGTCCTCCAGCGCCGCGCAGGACTTCCGCGAACTGGCCCGCTGGTTCGCCGCCGCCCCCACCGAGGACGACCTGCACCACCTGTGGTCGGCCGCCTTCGGACTCGGCCCGGCCCGCCACGCCCACCTCGCCCACCCCGACCCCGAACTGGTGCCCTCCTCCCACAGCTGGGCCGAGGCCCCACCCGTCGAGGTGTCCGCCCTGCTGCGCACCAGCGGCCGTACCGAGCGCTTCACCCGCACCGGCCGGGTGCGCGACATCGGGCAGGTCAAGGCCGACCGGGCCGAACGCGCCCGCAAGGAGCGCGCCGAACTCGAAGCGGCCTGGGACATCCTGGGCACCGACGGCCCGGTCCGGCTGTCCGCCTTCGGCCGGCTGGACCACACCGTCTTCGAGCGGCTGCTCGACCTGCTCGGCCGGGCGCTGGCCGTCCGCCCGGACAGCGCCGGTGCACGCCGGGCGGTCACCTCCGACGGCCGCGTCGAGATCGTCCTGCGGCCCGGCGACGGCGGACGGGCCCTGCTGAGCACCCCCCGCGGCCGGCTGGAAGGCCCCGACCACCTGGTGGAGATCCGCAGCCCCGGCGGCCGGTCCGCCCCGGTGCGGGAGGCCGCCGGATGAGCACGCTCGCCAACCAGCTGGTCCTCGCCGAGCGGGAGGACATCGCCCGGGGCGTCCGACTGCTCCTCGGCCGGCCCCTGATCACCGAACGCGGCGATGCGTCGGCCTTCGAACTGATCCGCCGCAGGCAGGATCCGCTGACCAAGTGGTTCGACTACCACTGCGGCTGGCAGCTGGTGGTCGAGCCACGGCTGGGCTACGCCCGGCTGCTCAAGATCCGGACCGCTCCCGACGCCTCCCGCCCGGCCCGCCGGCCGCGCTCGGGCCGGGCGCCGTTCGACCGCCGCCGCTACACCCTGCTGTGCGTCGCCGCGGCCGAGCTGCTGTCCGTCCCCGTCACCACCGTCGGCCTGCTCGCCGACCGCGTCGTCCAGGCCTGCGCCACCGACGCGGCCCTACCGCCCTTCGACACCGCGAACCGGGCCGAACGGATGGCCTTCGTGGACGTCCTCAAGCTGCTGGAGACCTACGGCGCGCTGCTCACCGTCGACGGTGTCACGGAGAGCTTCGCCGAGTCCTCCGACGCCAAGGTCCTCTACCGGGTGGACGCCACCGTGCTGATCCGCCTGCTCGCCGCGCCGGTCGGCCCCTCCAGGCTGGCCGTACCGGCCGAGGAGATACCGCCGCGGTTCGCCGAACTCCTCCGCGAGACCGTGCGCGAGCAGAGGTACGGCGGCGCCGACGCCTCCGAGACCCAGCGCAACCTCAGGCTCCGGCACTCGGTGCTGCGGCGGCTCTTCGACGACCCGGTGCTCCACAACGACGAGCTCTCCACCGAGGAACTGGCCTACCTCTCCTCGCCCACCGGACGCCAGATCGTCCGGCGCGCGGCCGAGCAGGGCGGGTTCGTCCTGGAGGAACGGGCCGACGGGCTGCTGCTCGTCGACCCGGACGGCATCGCCACGGACAGCCGGTTCCCCGACGACTCCGCCACCGCCCGGGTCGCGGCGCTGCTGCTGCTCGAACCGCTGACGGCCGCCACCGGCGGGCTGACCCCGGAACAGCTCACCGCCGAGGCGCACCACCTGCTGCGGCGCTTCCCGCAGTGGGCGAAGGGCTACCAGTCCCAGGACGGCGCCGGGCGGCTGGCGGCGGACGCCGTCCGGGTCCTCACCGACTTCGGCCTGGCCCGCCGGGCGGGCGACCGGACGCTCCCGCGGCCCGCGGCCCTGCGCTACCGGGCCGCGGTCGCCGACACCGCCGCCGACACCCCGGCCCCCAGCACGGAGGACCCCACCCGATGACCGTGACGCACCTCCCGCAGCCGTCCGCGGCCCGGACGACGGACCCGGGCCCCGGGCCGGTGCCGCGGTGGCAGCCCGCCCGGGCCGGCATCCTCAACGTCTGGCGCTACTACGACGAGACGTTCACCTTCCACCAGGGCCGCCTGCTGCTGAGGGGCCAGAACGGCACCGGCAAGTCCAAGGCGCTGGAGGTGCTGCTGCCCTTCCTCCTCGACGCCAGCCTGCGCCCGAACCGGCTGTCCACCTTCGGCGGCTCCGAACGCACCATGCACTGGAACCTGATGGGGGAGGGCGCCTCCGGCAAGACCCGGGTCGGCTACGTCTGGCTGGAGTTCGTCGACGCCCGCGGCGCCCTCCCGGCCTGGTTCACCTGCGGCGCACGGCTCCAGGCGAGCATCCACACCAGCGGCGTCACTGCCGACTTCTTCACCACCACCGCGCGGATCGACCGCCCCGGCGGGCTCGCCCTCGCCGGCGGCTCCGGCCAGCCGCTGACCCGCGCCGCACTCGCCGAGGCCCTCCAGGGCCGCGGCGAAGTGCACGCCTCGGCCGCCGACCACCGCGGCGCGGTCCGCACCACCCTCTTCCCCGGGCTCAGCGAGCAGCGTTACGACGCCCTGATCACCGCCCTGCTGCAACTGCGCACCCCGAAGCTCTCCGAACGGCTCGACCCGTCCCTGCTGTCCTCGCTGCTCTCGCGGGCGCTGCCCCCGCTCGGCCAGGGCGAGATCACCGAACTCGCCGAAGGCTTCGAACGGCTCGACCGGCAGCGCGAGCACCTGCGCACCCTGGACGAGGAGGTCACCGCGGCCACCACCGTCGCGGCCCAGCAACGCGGCTACGCCCAGCGGGTCCTGCGGGCCGGCGCGGCCGCGCTGATCTCCGCCACCACCGAGTTGGACAACCTCACCCGGGTCGCCCGCGAGAGCGACCGGCAGCACACCGAGGCACTCGCCGAACGCGAGCGGCACACCCTCGCCAACGAGCGACTCGAGCACACCGCCCAGGAGACCGAAGGCGCCGTCGAGGGACTGCTGGACTCGGAGATCCACCGGCAGGGCCAGGAACTCGACCAGCTCCGCCGCCGCACCGACGGCGCCGAGGAGACCGCCGCCCGGCTGCGCGCCGCCGCCGGCCGCCGGACCGGGACCGCCGCCGACGATGCCGAACGGGCCGAGCAGGCACGGCTGCTGGCGGAGCGCCGGGCCGAGCACACCCGCGCCGCCGAGGAGGAGGCCCGCGGCGTGGCGCGCCGGGCGGCGTTGGAGTCCCTCTGCACCGAGATCCGCACGATGCTCGACACCGCGCCCGGCCCGTCCGCGGAGGCGGCGGAGCAGGCGTCCGCCGCCCGCCGCCTGCTGCGCGGCGCGGTCACCTCCCGGCACGGCCAGATCACCGAGGTCCGCGCCGCCGTCGACGTCCGGGAGCGGTGCACCGCGCAGCGCACGGCGGCGGAGGAGGACCTGGACACGGCCCGCGAGGGGCTGGCCGACGCCGTCGTGCGGCGCGACCGCAGCGCCCGGCACCACGAGTCCGCGGTCGACGCCCTCGCCGACCGGCTGCACCGGTGGGCGACCGCCGACTGCGCCGAACTCCGCATCGCCGACCCCGAGGAGCTCGCCTCCCGGGCCGCCGCCGAGACCGACGTGCTCGCCCTGGTCGAGAGCGCCGCCCGCGCCGCCGAGAGCGACATCACGGCCGCCGAGACCACCGCCCGGGCCGCCCGGGCCGCCGCCCGCGCCCGGCGTGCGCAGACCGCCGCCGAACTGGACGACGCCGCCGCCGGAGCCGGTGCCCCACCGGCGCCGCCCCGCACCCGCACCGCGGATCGGTCGGCCATGCCGGGTGCACCGCTGTGGCAGCTGCTGGCCTTCCGCCCGGACGTGCCGGCCGCCGACCAGGCCGGCATCGAAGCGGCCCTGGAGGCGGCCGGACTGCTGGACGCGTGGCTCACCCCCGACGGCGGCCTCGCCGTCCCCGGCCACGACACGCTCGCCGACCCGGCATCGGCCACCCCTGCCCCCGGCCGCTCGCTGCTGGACGTCCTGCAGCCCGAACCCGACGGTCCCGTCCCGGCCGACCTGGTCCGGCGGCTGCTCGCCGGCATCGCGTACGGCCCAACCCTCCCCGCGGGCCACCCGGCCGCCGTCGCGGCGGACGGCGGCTGGCGGCTCGCCACGGCCACCGGCAGTTGGACCAAGGACGAGTCCGGCCACATCGGCGCCGTCGCCCGGGCCCGGGCCAGGCAGCGCCGGATCACCGAACTCACCGCCCGGCTGGCCGAGGTGAGCGCCGAGGTTGCCGCGGCCGACGAGCAGCTGCGCGCCCTCGCCGGCCGCCGGCAGCGCCTGGGCGCCGACCTCGCGGCCCGGCCGCACCACCGGGAGGTGGAGCAGCACCGGCGCGCCCGGGAGCGTTCGGAGTCCGAGGTGGGAGCCCGCGAGGACGCCGTCCGCGAGGCCGTCGGACGGCTCGCCCGGCGCGAGGAGGCGGTCGACGGCGCGTCCCGCAGGCTCGCCGTCACCGCCGCCGAACACGGCCTGCCGGCCGAGCGGGCCGCCCTGGCGTCCGCCGCCGCCGCCGTCGACGCGCTGCGCGACCACGCCGACATTTGGCTGGACTCCCGGCTCGCCTCGCTGGCGGCCCGCCAGGCCTGGGACGCCGCCCGCGCCCGGGCCGAGGACTCCCGGGCCGTGGCCGAGGACGGCGAGGCCGAGGCGGACCAGGCCGAGGCCGTCGCCCGGAGCCTGCGCGCGGCGCTCGCCGCGGTCGAGAGCACCATCGGTGCGGACTACCGCGAGGTGGCCGCCCGGATCAGCGGCCTGCGCACGTCGCTGCGCCGGACCCGCGCCGCGCTCGCGGACGGCACCAGGGCCTTGATCGCCCTGGAAGGCCGGATCGGCTCACTGGGCACGGCCACCGCCCAGGACGCGGAACGCCGGGACGAGGCGGTGGCCGGGCGCAACGACGCCGCCCGGCGGTTCCGGCGCCTGTGCGCGCTCGGCTTCCCCGAGGACGCCGGCCGCCCGCTCGCCCTCACCGCCGAGGACGGCACCCGCGCCACCCTCGAAGCGGCCCGCGAGACCGCCGCCGGCTGGCCGAACCTCCCGCACGGCCCGCGCAATCTCGGCGACGCGCTCAACCGCCTGGCCGAGGCCGTCCACCGGGCCCGCCAGAGCCTCAGCGCCCGCGCCGACCTCGAACTGGAGGCCGACGAGGACATCCACGTCCTGACCGCCACCGTCGACGGTGTCCGCACCGGCGCCGCGGGCCTGCTCACCGCCCTTACCGAGGACCGGGACCGCAGCCGCGAGGACATCACCGCCGCCGAACGCGACCTCTTCGACCAGACCCTCACCGGTGACATCCGGCGCCACCTGGCGTCCCGCATCCGCCAGTCCGGTGAGCTGGTCGAGCGGATGAACGGCCATCTCGAACGGGTCCGCACCGCCTCCCGGGTCGCCGTCCGCCTGGTCTGGCAGATCCACCCCGACCTTCCCGCCGGCACCAGGACGGCCCGTGAACTCCTGCTCAAGGATCCGGCCAGGATCACCGAGGCCGACCGCGAGGCGCTGCACGCCTTCTTCCGCGGCCGGATCGAGGAGGCCAGGACCCGCAACACGGCGGCCACCTGGGAGGAGCAGCTGGCCGAGGTGCTCGACTACACGGCCTGGCACCAGTTCGTCGTCAAGCTGGACCGGGCCAACGGCGCCGGCTGGCAGCTGCTCACCAAGAAGCTGCACGGCGCGCTCTCCGGCGGCGAGAAGGCCATCGCGCTCCACCTGCCGCTGTTCGCCGCCGTCGCCGCCCACTACGAGGCGGTCCCGGAGTCCCCGCGGCTGATCCTGCTCGACGAGGTCTTCGTCGGCGTCGACACGGTCAACCGCGGCCAGGTCTTCGGCCTGCTGGCGGCGCTCGACCTCGACCTGGTGCTCACCTCCGACCACGAGTGGGGCACCTACCGGGAACTCCCCGGCATCGCCGTCCACCAGCTGATCACCGGGACCGACGGCGACGACGCCGTCACCAGCGCCCGGTTCACCTGGACCGGCGCCGACCTGGTGCCGGACGAGGACGTCCCGGGCCCCGCGGCGGTGGGATGACCGGCCGCCACCCGCTCGACCTCCCGGCGCTGCGGCCGCTGTGGCGGGCCGTCCACGACCGCCTCTCGGCCGGGCGGCCGGTCAGCCGGATACGGGTCGGGCCGCTCGACGAGGCCGGCCGCGAGGCCCTGGCCGACCTCCTCGGGCTCGACCGGCTCCCCGGAGCCGAGCCGACGATCCCCCTGGCGAGGCTGGAGACCGCGGTGGCGGACGCCTGCGGCCGGCCGGTCCGGGAGGTGGTGGCCGCCATCCTCGGGCCGGTCGGCGACCGGGCCGCCGACCGCGAACGCGAGGCGGGCCGCCGCGCCGCGGTCTGGGACTGGCTGGCCGGCCACGAGGTGGTCACGGCGCAGCCCGTGCTGCTGGAGTGGGCGGCCCAGCTGCGAGGGCACGGCCTGATCGACGGCTCACCCGAGCGGACCCGCGGTCTGCTGACCGCCGCGCTGACCGTCCTGGCGGCGGTCCCGGCCGACGGCGAACCGCTCCCGGTCCTCGCCGCCCGGCTGCTCGACGGCGACTCCCACGCCCTCGACGACGGGACCAGGCTGTCCTCCCTGGTGCTGCGGGCGCTGGCCGTGCTGTACGGCACCGGCGTGCCCGAGGACGCCGCCGCCCGGCGCGCGCTCTGGAGCCGGGCCGGCGTCACCGACGACGAACTCTCCGCCACGGTGCTCGCCGCCGGCCTCCGGCTGCCCGGCGACGGGCCGCTCGCGCGGACCGCCCGGATCTGCGCCGAAGCCGGACACCCCGTCAGCCTGACCCTCGCCCAACTGCGCTCGCCCGGGCCGCTCGGCGGCCTCGGCGGGCCGGTGCACCTCACCGAGAATCCCAGCGTGCTCGCCCTCGCGCTGCGCCGCTTCGGCCCGTCCTGCCCGCCGGTGGTCTGCACCTCCGGCTGGCCCAACACCGCCGTCGTCCACCTGCTGCACCTGCTCGCCGACCGCGGCGCGGCGCTGCGCCACCACGGTGACTTCGACGGCGAGGGCATCCGGATCGTCGCCCACGTCCTGGCCCGGACCGGCGCGGCCCCCTGGCGGATGACCGCCGCCGACTACCGGGCGGCCGTGACCCGGGTCCCCGCCGGCCCCGACCCCGGGCGCCTCACCCCCGCCCCGTGGGACCGGGACCTGGTCGACGCGATGGCCGAACTGCGCACCGCGGTGGTCGAGGAGGTGGTCGCCGACGAGCTGATGGCGGACCTGGCGCGCCAGGTCCGCCCACGGTGAGGGTCCGTACCGCGCAGGGGTCAGCGCAGCCCGGCGAAGAGGTCGTTCTCCGGCGTCGTGGCGCCGGTGGTGTCCCGGACCCGGACGAAGGTCTCCACGCCCATCAGCTCGGTGAACCGCTCCTTGCCCATCTTGAGGAAGAAGATGTTCTCGCCCTGGCTGGCGTGCGCGGCCAGCGCGTCGAACTTCTGGCCGCCGAACGCGGTGGTGTCCACCCAGGTGGTGATCTCCTCGTCGGGGAGGCCGATCTCGGCCAGCGCGGCGGTCTCCGCCGGGTCCGGCTCCGGCCGGCCCTCGCCGAACTCCTGCATGACCTCACCGAAGCGCTGCATCATCGAGCGCGGCGCGGTCGTCCAGTACACCTTCGGCGTCAGATCGGTCAGCTCGAGCGCCGCCATGGTGATGCGGTTCGCCTGGATGTGGTCGGGGTGGCCGTAGAACCCGTTCTCGTCGTACGTCACGACCACGTCGGGCCGGTGACGCCGCATCAGTTCGGCCAGCCGGGCGGCGCCCTCCGCCACGGGCGTCCGCCAGAACGACCCGGGGGCGTCGTTGGCCGCCCAGCCCATCATCCCGGAGTCGGCGTACTCCAACAGCTCCAGGTGATCGACCTTCAGGATCTCGCAGCTCGCCTCGAGTTCCTCGCGACGCATCGCGACGACGGCCGCCGGATCGTGCGCGGGCTCGCCCGGCTTGACGCCCCCCGGTCCGTCGCCGCAGCCGCCGTCGGTACACGTGACCAGGACCGTGCGGATGCCCTCGGCCGCGTACCGCGCCAGGACGCCCCCGGTCCCGGTGGCCTCGTCGTCGGGGTGCGCGTGTACCGCCATCAGCGTCAGGGGCCGTTCAACCATGAAATCCATCCTCGGGTTCGACATATGCTCGGGCCACAGTCTGCGGCAGCCGGGCCGGCGGCCGCCCCGAATCCCGGGCGCCCTCGCCGTAGTTCTGCGTTCCGGGCACCTGAACCACCGGGGACGGAGGAAGATTCCCGGCCCCGCGCGCGTCCGCGCGCTACGCGCAGGCCGGGCACAGCCCCCGGTAGGTGACCTCGACCCCGGAGAGGGTGAAGCCGAAGCGCTCCTCGGCCGGGAGGTCGGCCAGCGGGCTGCCGGTGGGGTGGACGTCGCGGATGGTGCCGCAGCCGGAGCAGACCAGGTGCTGGTGCGGGTGGTGCGCGTTGGGGTCGTAGCGGCGGGCGCGGCCGTCGGTGGAGACCTCCATGACCTCGCCGAGGGAGACCAGTTCGCCGAGGGTGTTGTAGACGGTCGCCCGGGAGATCTCCGGCAGCCGCTGGGCCGCGCGGGCGTGCACCTCGTCGGCGGTGAGGTGGACGTGGTCGCCGTCGAGGACCTCCGCTACGACACGCCGCTGGGAGGTCATCCGCCAGCCGCGTTCGCGCAGTCGCGCCAGTAGGTCACTCATATCGCTTCACCTATTCAGGATCATGGGGGTGTCCGGAGTTTATCAGCGGGTGTCTCGGGTCCGATCGGATGTGAGTCTGGTGTTCTTCTTGACTTGGATCCTGTCCATCGTAGGATCGGTTCCGGTGATAGCCAAGGGACGGGTTGACCCCGGAACGGTAGGAGAGAGCGATGTGACGGCCACCGCCGAGGAGCGTTGCGGTGCCGGCCTTCGGGTGACGGGTACCCGTGTCGCGCTGCCCGGAACCGTCCGTGACGGCGGCCGCGCCGGCTCCGCCGGACCGATCCCGCCGACCGCCCGGCCCGGTTCGAGGGGAGCGCCGGGGCCGGCTGTGCCGTACCCGCCGGCGCCGGTGTCCGGGCCCACCACCAGCACTTCCTTAGCATCGTGATCCGCCAGGTCCGGAAGGATTCCCATGTCTGAGAACCATGACGCAATCGTCACCGAGGCGAAGTCGGAGGGCGCGGGCGGCTGTCCCGTCGTGCACGGGCGGGCCCCGCACCCGACCCAGGGCGGCGGCAACCGCCAGTGGTGGCCGGAGCGCCTCAATCTGAAGATCCTTGCCAAGAACCCGGCGGTGGCCAACCCGCTCGGCGGGGAGTTCGACTATGCCGCGGCGTTCAACACCCTCGACCTCGCGGCGGTGAAGCAGGACATCGCCGAGGTCCTGACCACCTCGCAGGACTGGTGGCCGGCCGACTTCGGGCACTACGGCCCGTTCATGATCCGGATGGCCTGGCACAGCGCCGGCACCTACCGGATCAGCGACGGCCGCGGCGGCGCCGGCGCCGGCCAGCAGCGCTTCGCCCCGCTGAACAGCTGGCCGGACAACGGCAACCTGGACAAGGCCCGCCGCCTGCTGTGGCCGGTCAAGAAGAAGTACGGCCAGAACCTCTCCTGGGCCGACCTGATGATCCTGGCCGGCAACGTCGCCCTGGAGTCGATGGGCTTCGAGACCTTCGGCTTCGGCGGCGGCCGGGCCGACGTCTGGGAGCCCGACGAGGACGTCTACTGGGGCCCCGAGACCACCTGGCTCGGCGACGAGCGCTACACCGGCGACCGTGAGCTGGAGAACCCGCTCGGCGCGGTCCAGATGGGCCTGATCTACGTCAACCCGGAGGGCCCGAACGGCACCCCGGACCCGATCGCCGCGGCCCGCGACATCCGCGAGACCTTCCGCCGGATGGCGATGAACGACGAGGAGACGGTGGCCCTGATCGCGGGCGGCCACACCTTCGGCAAGACCCACGGCGCGGGCCCGGCCGACGCCGTCGGCGCCGACCCCGAGGCCGCCCCGCTGGAGCAGCAGGGCCTCGGCTGGAAGAACTCCTTCGGTACCGGCAAGGGCGGCGACGCGATCACCAGCGGCCTCGAGGGCATCTGGACCAACACGCCGATCACCTGGGACAACAGCTTCTTCGAGATCCTGTTCGGCTACGAGTGGGAGCTGTTCCAGAGCCCCGCCGGCGCCAACCAGTGGCGGCCGAAGAACGGCGCGGGCGCCGGCACCGTCCCCGACGCCCACGACGCGGCGAAGACCCACGCCCCGACCATGCTCACCACCGACCTGTCGCTGCGCTTCGACCCGGCGTACGAGCAGATCTCGCGGCGCTTCCTGGCGGACCCCGCCGCGTTCGCCGACGCCTTCGCCCGCGCCTGGTTCAAGCTGACCCACCGCGACATGGGCCCGGTCGTGCGCTACCTCGGCCCGGAGGTCCCGTCCGAGACGCTGCTGTGGCAGGACCCGCTGCCCGCCGCGGCCGGCGAGCCGGTCGGCGCCTCCGAGATCGCCGACCTCAAGGCCCGGATCCTCGCCTCCGGCCTGTCGGTGTCCGAGCTGGTCTCCACCGCGTGGGCCGCTGCCTCCTCGTTCCGCGGCAGCGACAAGCGCGGCGGCGCCAACGGTGCGCGCATCCGCCTGCAGCCGCAGGCCGGCTGGGAGGTCAACGAGCCCGACCGGCTGGCCGCCGTGCTGCGCACCCTGGAGGGCGTCCAGCAGGAGTTCAACGCCGCCGGCGGCCGTCAGGTCTCGCTGGCCGACCTGATCGTGCTGGCCGGCGGCACCGCCGTCGAGAAGGCCGCCAAGGACGCCGGATTCGACGTCGAGGTGCCCTTCGCACCGGGGCGCACCGACGCCTCGCAGGAGCAGACCGACGTGGAGTCGTTCGCGGCGCTGGAGCCGGCCGCGGACGGGTTCCGCAACTACCTCGGCAAGGGCAGCCGGCTGCCGGCCGAGTACCTGCTGATCGACCGGGCCAACCTGCTGAACCTGAGCGCCCCCGAGCTGACGGTCCTGGTCGGCGGCCTGCGGGTGCTGGGCGCCAACCACCAGCAGTCGCAGCTCGGCGTCCTGACCGCCACCCCCGGGTCGCTGACCAACGACTTCTTCGTCAACCTGCTCGACCTGGGCACGACCTGGAGCGCGACCTCCGGGGACGCCAACACGTTCGAGGGCCGCGACGCGGCCACGGGCGAGGTCCGGTGGACCGGCAGCCGGGCCGACCTGGTGTTCGGTTCCAACTCCGAGCTGCGGGCGCTCGCGGAGGTCTACGCGAGCGACGACGCGAAGGAGAAGTTCGTGGCGGACTTCGTCGCGGCCTGGGCCAAGGTGATGGACCTGGACCGGTTCGACCTGGTCTGATCCCGTCCACGGCGTGGGGGGGGGGGGCGCCCGGGCGGGGCGGGCGGCCGCCGGGTGGCCCCCCCCCGGCCCCCCCCGCGGCCGCGCCCCGCCGCCCCCGGGGGGTGGGGAGGC